>CALMAV010000433.1:0-337 GCA_937859895.1 uncultured Bryobacterales bacterium
CCATAGCGTTGACTGATCACGAAGTCGTCCTGCCCGTGTCCCGGCGCAGTGTGAACGGCGCCAGTTCCCTGCTCCAGCGTGACGTGATCGCCTAGCAAGCCAAGTGACTCGCGCTCGAGAAACGGATGTTGAAAAACGGCACGGTCCAATTTCGTGCCCGGAAATTTGGCGACTACTTTGGCGTCCCAGCCGAGCGCTTCTGAGACCTGTGAGAGCAGCCCTTCCGCAACAATCGTCAGACCTTGGGCAGTATCGACGACAACATATTCGAACTTCGGGTTGAAACTGATGGCCAGATTTGCCGGAAGTGTCCAGGGCGTGGTGGTCCAGATTAGAC
>CALMAV010000433.1:347-6549 GCA_937859895.1 uncultured Bryobacterales bacterium
AAAACTTCCTTTTCTGCAAGTGCCGGATCAAGGGCAGCCGGATCGGACAGCAGCTTGAATCGAACGTAGATGGAAGAACTCGTATGGTTCTCATACTCCACTTCCGCCTCTGCCAAGGCCGTACGATCCTTAATGCACCAGTGAACGGGCTTGAGCCCTTTGTAGACTGAGCCGCTATGAAGAAAGTCAACGAAGGCACCAGCGATCACGGCCTCGTACTCGGCGCTCATGGTGAGGTACGGATCCTCCCATCGCCCGAAGACACCCAGGCGCTTGAACTCACGGCGATGAATGTCAACGAAGTTCGCTGCGTACGCCCGGCACTCGCCGCGAATCTCAGCGGTTGTCATGGCGGCTTTGCGTTTGCCTAGTTCGGCGTCTACTTTGATCTCGATTGGCAGGCCGTGACAATCCCAACCGGGAATATACGGAGCGTCGAAGCCCGCCATCGTCTTAGACTTCACGATGAAGTCTTTCAGGATCTTATTGAACGCTGTACCCAGGTGAATATTGCCGTTGGCGTACGGTGGGCCATCGTGCAGGACGTATTCGGGAGCACCGGCGCGAGCCTGTCGAATCTGGCCATAGACGTTTGAAGCCTCCCACTTTTCGAGCAGTCGCGGTTCGAGAACCGGCAGATTTGCCTGCATCGGAAACTCGGTTTTGGGCAGGTTGACCGTTTTCTTCAGGTCAACAGAAGTGGCGTCCATGGGGTCATTTCATGGTAACGAATGGCGGAGGGTTTATTGATGATGATCCCGTTTGTCGATGGCAGCGATACACTTCCCTCAGAGAGCAACCCCGTCCACACATATGAGAACTGAGAAGAGTCGAACAACATCTGACACACAGCCATCCCATTTGGGAAGGCGCGACTTTGTTGCCTTTTCCCTAGCTGCAAGCGCTGCTGGAGCAACGGTGGAAGCAGCCGTGGCAGCCTTGGACGTTTCGGAAACCGATGTGAACATCGTCACTCCAAGCGGCTCCTGCGACGCTGCCTTCATTCATCCGAAAAGTGGTTCGCATCCAGGAGTCTTGCTCTGGCCCGATGCTTTTGGATTGCGTCCTGCCATGCGTGACATGGCCAAGCGACTTGCCGCCCAGGGATACTCGGTGCTTGTTCCCAACCCTTTCTATCGTGTTAGCAAAGCGCCATTCAAAGACGCGTCTACCTTCAACTTCGGCAATCCAGCCGACATGGCGAAACTACGACCGCTTATGGCATCGATTACTGCTCCTGGCCATGCGGAGGAGGATGCAGTTGCTTACGTAGGCTTTCTCGATGCGCAGAAGGAAGTGGACAGAGCAAAGAAGGTTGGAACGCAAGGCTACTGCATGGGCGGTCCGCTGGTGGTGAGAACCGCTGCAACATTGCCCGACCGTATCGGCGCTGCTGCATCTTTTCACGGCGGCGGCCTAGTTACGGACAAGCCGGATAGCCCGCATCTGCTTGCGCCCAAGATCAAGGCCCGAATGTATTTCGGCATTGCTTCCAACGACGACGAAAAGCAGCCGGATGCAAAAGACAAACTTAAGCGAGCATTTGCAGCAGCGTCGGTTCCGGTAGAGATCGAAGTTTATCCGGGGGCGCTGCATGGCTGGTGTGTGCCGGATATGCCTCTACACGATGGCTCGCCGATCTACAATCAGCCTGCGGCTGAGCGTGCCTGGAGCAAGCTGCTGGCTCTTTACAAAGAAGCGCTTGCTTAGGGCGTTACTGCAACTGAGCCACAACCGAACCAAATGGCGGCAGGGAAAACTGGCCGCTTGCGATCTGTAGTGGCGATGAAGAAATTAGCACTTCGCCAGACTTGTTGGCAAGCTCCTCAATAGCAAGGGACTGTGCATTTGCCGTTAAATTACAAGAGACAAGCACCGACTTGCCGTCCGGAGTTCGGCGCATAAACGACAGCACAGACGGGTTATTAGGGTCCACAATCACAAATTCCCCTTCTCGGAGCTGCGCATTGCTCTTTCGAAGCTGGATCAGCTTTTTATAGAAATTAAGCAACGAATTCGGATCTTTGTTCTCGCTCGCCACATTGACTGTTTTGTAGTCGGAACCAACCGGCAACCAGGTTTTCTTCGTTGAACTAAAACCGGCCTGATTATCCGCGTTCCACTGCATGGGAGTGCGTTCCGCATCGCGGCCTTTTTCACGCGGCCAGCCAATCTTGCCGATCGGGTCCTGCACGTCTTCTTTGCGCCTCGGCAGGTGATCGGTCATGCCGATCTCCTGGCCATAGTAGAGCAGCGCGGAGTCTTTAGGCGTCAGCAGCATGGTTGCGATTAACCGCGCAACGGCATCGGCATGTCCTTTTTGGTCGTAACGCTCCGTGCTACGCGGGTTATCGTGGTTGTCAAACGCAAAGAGCGGCGTGTTGCCATTGATCTTGGTCTCCGCATCTACCAGCAATTGCCGTGTTTTGGCAGTGTCGAAGCTGTTCACGAAGCCATACTGCAGATCCATAGGTAACTGTAATTCGTCGTTGTTCTTGCCATACATCAAAGCCAAATCGTTGGCGTTGTTCAGATAAGTCTCACCAATCAGAACGCGCCCTGGATACTCGTCCGTTACCTTGCGCAGATCCCGAAGCACATCATGCACTTGGGGCAGATTATCTGTATAAATCGTGTCATGGTTAGGATCGCCGAACTTATTGGTGCCAGATGTGGTGGGTTCGTCTCGCAATGCCGGGTCCTCAAACAGGTGAGTGACAGCGTCCAGGCGAAAGCCGGCCACACCCTTCTGCATCCAGAAGCGAAGGACGTCGTACATGGCATTCCTGACATCGCTATTGCCCCAGTTCAGATCCGGCTGTTCCTTATAGAAAGCGTGATAGTAGAACTGATTGCGCGTATCGACATACTGCCAGGCGGAGTGCCCGAAGATGGAGATCCAATTATTTGGCGGTTGCCCGTTGGCCTTGCCGTCTCGCCAAAGGAACCAATCAGCTTTAGGGTTGGTGCGTGACGATTTGGACTCGATAAACCAGGGATGCTGGTCGGAGGTGTGATTCAGCACCATATCGGCAATGACACGAATGTTTCGCTTAGTGGCCTCTGCCATCAGGCGGTCAAAGTCAGCCATGGTGCCGAACTGAGGATCAATCGCTCGATAGTCAGAGATGTCATATCCGAAATCGACCAGCGGCGAAGGAAAAAACGGAGTGATCCAGATAGCGTCAACACCCAGATCTTTCAGATAGTCGAGGTGTGCGGTAATGCCATTGATATCGCCGATACCATCGCCGTTTGCGTCGCCGAAGCTACGCGGATATATTTCATAGATCACCGCGGTCTTCCACCAATTGTTATCAGCATCCGCAGCCCGCGCAGTTATCGGGTTGAAGAGCAGGGTAGAAAGGGTGGATATGGCAAGCCGACACAACCATCGGCGTAGGGTTCCGGGACGCATACGCCTTCCATGGTAGTCGAAGTGAAACAGCTTACTGGCTTACCAGTTCCGGCCGGGCTCCGATGTTCCGCAGGCAGTGGTCAACCCAAAGCTTTGTCAGCTTTTCTTGCGCGCCATTCTGGCTCAGACGCGAACGCAAGCTGCTGAACTCCACATGGTCAAGCGGCTGGTCCTGATTGAAGCATGAGAACACAACTGTCTCTTTGCCAGTCACTGGATCCTTGTGCATTTGCAGGCACTGAGCACAGATCTCCTTCATCATGCATTGCATAGGTGAGTTGATACTGCCAATAGCCTGGTGGTCAGGCTTCAGATAAGGACGAAGTACCGAGTGGCGAGCTTGTTGTACAGCTTTCATCATGCCGTCGGAGCCGATAACGATCAGGCGGTCGACGGTATTCAACGGAATCTTCGGATCACCCAAGGCACCTACTGCGTAAGCGGTCATTGCTTCTACGATGTTGCCGACAAAGGCACTGTCCTCCATACGGCGCGGCGTAAAGCCCGGCGGCTCGTCGCACACCCAGATCACGACATCAGCCGCTTGCTCGATTTCTTCAATTTTGTACCGATCAATAATCTTCTTATAGCCGGCGAAGTAGACAACGCGCGAACCCTGCTCGCGCAGCTTCTGCCCGATAGAGAACAGCACAGCGTTTCCTAGACCGCCGCCTGCCAGCAGAACAGTTTCGCGAGCGGGCGTCTCGGTCGGCGTACCCGTAGGACCCATCAAAATCACAGGGTCACCCGATTTGAGGAGTGCACAAAGATCCGAAGAGCCGCCCATCTCGAGGACGATGGTGGACAGTAGCCCCTTCTCCCTATCGACTTTGGCACCAGTCAGCGCGAGGCCTTCCATGGCAAGGACCGTTGAGTCGGTACGCGGCGCTAATGACTCATAATTCTGCAAGCGGTAAAACTGCCCTGGCAGAAATGCACGCGCGGCAATAGGAGCACGAACAATAATTTCAACGATGTTCGGCGTTAATCGAATAACGTCGTCAATCACTGGCCGCAGTTCATCATTGAGCTTCGTTAGAAGCTGTTGGGGGGCGGGCTCGGTCTGTTGCTGCTTAGCCAGCATTCTTGAAACAACGGGGAAACCGCGTTTAGCACTCCCCATCGCCTTAACGACGTTGCCCGAAAACGACGGATGCAGATCACCAAAGAAGCTGACTGCGCGCCCATCCGACTGGTGAGAGATCAGCACATGTGTTTTGATCGGCTTCACACTGCGCTCAGGACTAACGGGTTGCCCCTCTTCGTCCTCAGCCTGGAAGTACCGGCCATCAAGGGTGAAGTTATCAACGTCCTCACGCGCTAACACAGTGTTAGGCTGGGTGCCGGCAGCAACAAGAATGCTGCGCGCTGGTAGCGAAAACTGTTCTCCGGTCGCGATCAGGCCGCCAGTAGCTTCATCAAAGCGCTGACGTTCCACGCGTAGAGCTTTCGCGCTCCCGTAATCGTCAACCTCGACTTCCTGCGGCGCCAGGCACTCGGCAAAGCTTACGCCTTCCTCGAACGCTTTGGCAATCTCTTCATGATTGAGCGTGTAGCTGGGAGCATCGATCATGCGGCGACGGTAGACAATCGTTGCGCCGCCCCAGGAACGAAGCAGCTCGATAATAGCGGGACGACGGCCATCTCGAATAGCAGCCTTGCGCTCGGCCTGAATGGCACGAGCATGCTGTAGAAATTCTTCAGCAACTTCGGCTTCTTCCGGAGACCAACGGGCCCGAATCGATTGTTCGCCGATCTCCTGGGCCAGCAACTCAAAACGCTTCAGGAACTTCTCAATTTGAACGACGTAGTAGGAAAGCGACTCAGTCGCGGTATCGATAGCAGTTAAACCGCCGCCGACAACTACGATGGGCAGACGAACCTGCAGATTCGCCAACGACTCATACTTGGCTGCGCCGGTAAGTTGCAAGGCCATCAGAAAGTCAGAAGCCTGCCGCACACCGCGGACCAATCCGTTCCTCATAGGAATAACAGTGGGACGGCCTGCTCCTGCACAGAGAGCAATGTGGTCAAAGCCGATTTCGAAGGCGCTCTCAACTGTCATGGTGCCGCCGAAGCGAACGCCGCCGTACATGGCAAACTGTTCACGACGTTCGAGTAACAGCCGAATCACCTTCAGGAAGTTCTTATTCCAGCGGACGGTAATTCCATATTCGGCAACGCCACCAAAACCGGCCATCACTCGCTCATCAAGGCGCTCGTAAATTTCGGTGATGTCGTGGATGGGACGGAACGCAACTCGATGGCCATAGGGATCGACGCCCGAGATCTCGGCAGGTAGTGGTTCCAATTTCAGGCCGTCCACCGCCATTACGGTATGGCCATCGTTCATCAAATGGTGAGCCAAGGTGAATCCTGCCGGTCCTAGCCCAACCACCAGCACCTTGCGCTTGGAGTCAGAGAGCGGAAACGGCCGGACAATGTTCAGCGGATTCCACCGTGTCAACAAGCTGTAAATTTCAAAGCCCCAGGGCAGATCAAGAATGTCTTTGAGTGTGCGTGTCTCCACCTGCGGAATATCGACCGGGTCCTGCTTCTGGAAGATACAGGCCTTCATGCAGTCGTTGCAGATTCGGTGACCGGTTCCGGCGCACATCGGGTTGTCGATCGTCACGGCAGCCAGTGCGCCTATCGGGTTGCCCTGGCCTTTCAGGGTATTCATCTCCGAAATCTTTTCGTCGAGCGGACACCCTGCTAGCGGTACCCCAAACACACTTGACTTATATGCGCCGTTCTTCTCTTTCAGCCCGGTGGAGCAGCTGT
>CALMAV010000434.1 GCA_937859895.1 uncultured Bryobacterales bacterium
GAATTGGACCGCTGCAAAAGGCATAGCACCCGAACCCGATACTTTCATTCATGGCAGGGTGGGCGTAGCGGTTCTGCCGCACGATCCGGGCGCCGAGCCTGCTTCGACGATTGGCGGTTGGGGCTACGGTGTTTCGAAGTATTCCAAACATCCCCGAGAAGCTGCCCAACTCGTACAGGCCGTGACTTCCCGTTCATTTCAGGCCTGGCGCTTCGAGCACTTGTATGTGCCTTCAGCTTTTAGCGATCTTTACTCAGATCCGGCCATGTATCGGGGAAGGCTATTTTTCCAGCCAATCAAATCGACGCTGTTCCGGTCCGCTGTCGCCCGTCCTTCAGCCATAGCCGGCATTCATTACGTGGAAGTCTCGCACGCCTATGCACAGGGCATCCATTCGATCCTTACCCATCAGGCAACCGCACCAGAAGCACTAGCCGCTCTGGAGAAAGAGCTAGGGAGAATCATGCACGGTGAGTCCGCTGCCCCTGCTGTTCGCGGATTGTAGCCCCACAGGACTACGGTGAGAGTTGTCGAAAGCGGCGGTTACTCACTATCTAGCTGCTAATGCGATATTGTGCGCCCATAACGGGACAAAGAGCGAGGGCCGCTCTCTTCATCGTGGTCCTGATGACTTTTGCTGCATGCCGCCGAGCTTCGGTCGCCAATACTAGTGGCGCCCAGCCGGTGGAAATAAGCGTGGTCGATCCCATGTATGTAGACCTTGAAAGCTTGCAGCGCCAAGCAGAAGATGAGTTCACCCACTCAACCGGCATAACCGTCCGCTCTGTTCCAGGCAATGAGAGCACTGATGGCTTGCTCGCTCAGCAGCTGGAACTGCTGCAGTCTGGCGCCTCCGTGCCGGACGTTCTCTTTCTTGACAATGTCTGGGCAGGGAATCTGGGTCAGTACTTGTTAGACCTGAGCCCGTATGTCTCCAAGTCTCTGCTTGCCTCTTACATACCAGAAGTCCTGACCGCTTACCGGGCTGGAAGCAAGTTAATCGCGCTGCCGCAAGGGGCTGAGTTCCCAATCCTTTACTACCGGACGGATCTACTTCACAAGTACGGATACAAAGGGCCGCCACAGACTTGGGACCAACTGGAGCAGATGGCGCTCACAATCCAGGAAGGCGAACGAAAGGGCGGAAACCTCAATTTCTGGGGATACCTTTGGGAGGGGGCACCAACTGAAATCCTCACCTGTGTTGGTCAGGAATACCAAATCTCGAGCGGTGGCGGTCCAATCCTGGAAGCTAACGGTAGAGTCTCATCAAATATCGGTCGGGCAGCCAAGGCCTTTACGCGAGCGGCACGCTGGATTAACTGGATCTCGCCCCCGGGAACAACCGCCTATCACGAACAAGATGTCACAAACGTTTGGGAGGCCGGCAATGGCGCGTTCGCGCGTAATTGGACCGATGCGAACGCAATAGCGCCTTCAACGGACTCTTTGATTCGGGGAAAAGTCGGGGCAGCAGTCCTGCCGCACGATCCGGGCAGCCAACGTGCTTCAACTATTGGCGGTTGGGGCTATGGAATCTCAAGACATTCAAAGCATCCCCGAGAGGCTGCTGAATTTGTCAAATCTGT
>CALMAV010000435.1:0-1387 GCA_937859895.1 uncultured Bryobacterales bacterium
GGCTACGGGACAGACGGTCGAGAAAATTGCCCGTGATGTCGATCGTGACTACATCCTTGAGCCGGAAGCCGCTCTTGAGTATGGAATGATTGACCGCGTTATCTCCAGTCGCGAAAATCAGCCTGTCTTATCCCGATAGGGAGTAAGACTCCGGCACAGGTTCGATAGTCAAAATTCATAGAACCTGTGCCTCTTAGTTTTACTGATTGTAAGAACTTCTCTCCCGTTTTCGGAAGACGTGGCAGTTTTTACTTGACTGAGCTCACAACCTCAGTTAAAGTAATGTTGCCGTTCAAAAATACGTCTAAGATAAGAAGCGTTTATTGAATGATATTGTCCTCTCGATCTGCAGCACTTAAGGTTTCCTTTGCGATGCTGCTCTCCTGGGCCGGATGTTCTGCTGCAAGTTTTCCCGTCGACAGCAACGCAGAAGCCTCATCAGTTGTGTCCCCTGCGTCTCCAAGCGTCGATAGTAGCGTCCAACACTCTCCTGATGGCGACGATCGCCTCCGCCGTGCCGATCTCCATGTGAAAAACGGTAAACAGTTCTACTTTCAAGGTGATACAGAAGGTGCGCACCGCGAGTTTGATGCGGCAGTTGATGCCTTGCTGAACGCGCCTGAATCTTTGCCTGACCACCGTCGGCTGGAGCGGCACCTGGATGAAATCTGTGATTTGATTTACCGTTTTGACGTGGAGAAGCTGGGTGCCGGGCAGACGGGCGGTGGAGAATTAGCCTTCGACAAGGCTCCCATTGATGAAATTAGCAACATGACCTTTCCGGCGGACGAGACTATCGCGGCCAAGTTGAAAGGTGAGTTGCATAAGACAACCTCGGGGATTCCGCTGGAGTTGTCAGATCCGGTTCTAAGCTACGTTCATTATTTTTCTACTGATCGAGGTAGAGCCACCCTGCTGTCTGGGTTCAGACGTTCGGGCCGTTATCGCGCTTTAGTTCAGAGAGTGTTGGCCGAAGAGGGTGTCCCGGAAGAGTTGATTTATCTGGCTCAGGCTGAATCGGGCTTTCTTCCCCGCGCGATTTCGAATAAGCAGGCAGTAGGAATGTGGCAGTTTATCCCTGGTACTGGCGCCAACTTCGATTTGGTTCGCACTGGTGAAATTGATGAGCGTTTCGACCCTGAAAAGGCTACGCGAGCTGCTGCTAAGTTCCTGAAGAGCTTGCATTCCCGTTATGGTGACTGGTATCTGGCGATGGCTGCCTACAACTGTGGACCAGGAAACGTGGATCGTGCGGTTGAGCGAACTGGGTATGCCGATTACTGGGAGTTGCTGAAACGACACGCGCTACCGCGCGAGACTTCGAACTACGTGCCGATCATCATTGCAATGACGATCATGGCCAAAAATCCAACCGATTATGGGCTGG
>CALMAV010000435.1:1397-2106 GCA_937859895.1 uncultured Bryobacterales bacterium
GAGCAACCGGCAGAGTATGACAACATTCAGATCTCAGCTACTACTAATCTGAATTTGATTGCTGATGCCACAATGCAGCCGTTGTCTACTATCCGCGATCTGAATCCATCGTTGCTAAAGCAAGTAGCTCCTGCTGGTTTCCAGATCCATGTGCCAAAGGGTGCGGCTGAAGCTACCCAGGCAGCCCTGGAATCAGTACCTGCAGCAAATCGCAATGCCTGGCGCCTTCACCATGTCGACACGGGCGACACGCTTGAAGCCATTGCTCGCACTTATCATCTGAGCACCGATCGCATTCTGGCGGTGAATCATACGTCCGACACCCTGGACAAAGGTGACGTGCTGTTGATTCCGGCGTCGTCTCGTCCGGAGCCGGCAGTGGGTCGTAAGCTTCGTGGCTCACGCAATGCACGAGGACAGAGTCCGGCACTATCGTCGAGTAAGTCATCAGCAGTCCGTCGCGGCACTCACATCGCCTCACAGCATCGTTTTAGTTCAGCGTCGCTGGCGCACAAGACTTCTCTCCACGTCCGCTCATTCGCTCACTAAATCGAAGCTAATTAGCGGTAAGTGCGCTGGGTTTTGTTTGCTTATCCGCACATCTTGTGAAATCATTTTTCTACAGTTGTGTTTCGCACTCACTATCTGGGTGCGCTAGGAGGATCAGTGAGCCTGAGCTATTGGTTGACACCGGCAGATGACGAAGATG
>CALMAV010000436.1:0-351 GCA_937859895.1 uncultured Bryobacterales bacterium
CCATCAAGGGATCGATAACCTAACTCCATCAACATTCGCCCGCCCGACTTCACCGCCTGCGTGGCATCTTCAATTAAGCGGCGGTAGATCTCAAACCCAGTATCGCCAGCGAACAAAGCTACATGAGGCTCCCAATCACGCACTTCGCTTTGCATGTTGGCCGCATCGGCGCCAGGAACGTAGGGAGGATTAGACAGCAACAGGTCGATACTGCCGGGCCTGATAGCTTCGAGAAGATCGCCCGCAAAAAACTGGACGTTAGCATCGGGTGTCTGTCGATTCCGCTCGGCGACCACTAGAGCCTCAGTTGAGATATCGGATGCAGCAACAACACATCCGGCTTCCAGCGAA
>CALMAV010000436.1:361-7409 GCA_937859895.1 uncultured Bryobacterales bacterium
ATTTGTTCGTCCGCGGAGTTGAGCAATAGCCGCTTCCACCAGGTGCTCAGTTTCGGGGCGGGGAATCAGCACGCGTTCATCCACAAAGAAATCTCGGCCATAGAACTCCTGCCGATGCGTAATGTACTGCGTGGGACGGCCGCGCAGCCGCTCACTCAAGTAACGCCCGAAATGAATCCAGGCTAACTCCGTCAGCGTGTCTGTGCCGTGCGCATATAGGTAGCTGCGACCACACCGCATGGCATGCGCCAGCAGTACTTCAGAGGTCAGGCGCGGGACCGGTACAGAGTTCTTGTCGAGAATATCGGCACCCTGCAGCAGCGCCGATTGCACGGTCATCAAGCCGCGTTGTCGAGCAGTTCCGCTTGATAGTGCGTGGTCAGCGCATCGATCACTGGCTGCAGCCTGCCCTCCATGGTCAGGTCGAGTTGGTGCAGCGTCAAGCCGATGCGGTGATCGGTAATGCGGTTCTGCGGAAAGTTGTAAGTTCGAATCTTTTCGCTACGGTCGCCGGTCCCCACCATGCCTTTGCGCTCTGCTCCAATGGCTGCCTGCTGCTTTTCAATCTCCATCTGGTAAAGCCGGGAGCGAAGCACTCCCATGGCTTTCGCGCGATTCTTAATTTGTGACTTCTCGTCCTGGCAGGACACTACGGTGTTGGTCGGCAGATGAGTGATGCGCACTGCAGAATACGTGGTATTCACCGATTGGCCGCCCGGTCCGGAAGAGCAGAAGGTGTCAATACGTATGTCTTTTGTGTCAATCTGCACTTCCACTTCGTCAGCTTCGGGCATGACGACAACCGTGATCGTTGAAGTATGGACCCGCCCCTGTGTCTCGGTAGCAGGCACGCGCTGCACGCGATGAACGCCACTCTCATACTTCATGCGGCTATAAACTTTGTTTCCGCTGATCATGGCAATTACTTCGCTGAGGCCGCCTACCGAAGACTCACTAAGCGAAGTAACTTCCACCTTCCAGCCTTGCTCTTCCGCGTAGCGACCATACATGCGAAACATTTCGGCCGCGAAAAGCGAGGCTTCGTCGCCTCCAGCTCCCTTGCGAATTTCGAGCACGACGTTCTTTTCATCGTTTGGATCTTTCGGCAGCAGCAGCAACTGCAGATCCTTCTCAATAGCTGCCAACTCAGGCCCTAACCGAACAACTTCCAATTCGGCCATATGCTGCAAGTCCGCATCAGTCTCAGTCAGCATGGCGCGTGCATCGCGCAACTCCCGGTCGACCCGCTTCCAGTCGCGGTACTTGGCAACTACTTCCTGAAGTTCGCTTTGTGCTTTGGCCGTTTTGCGATACTGATCGGAATCGTTAATAACGGCCGGGTCGCTCATCCGGTCTGTCAGTTCGACGAACTTTGCTTCTGATTCGTCCAGTCGATCTTTGAATTGCATTCTTGTCTGTTCCTTGGGGCAGTGTGTGGTCAATTAACGGATGAGCGATTTGCCCTACGCGACAACCAGCACACCGCCGTGTGTCTTCTCTAGTTCCATCGCGTGTTCCAAAGCACAGATAGCCACCTCTGTTTGTGCATCAGTCGGCGGCTTTGTGGTGACACGCTGCAGCCAGAGGCCAGGTTGCGTCAGTAAGGCAAGAGCACGGCTCTGACCCTTAGCTGCATAGCGAATCGCTTCATAGCTGATACCAATAACCAGTGGCATGAGAAGAATGCGCGCGGTCAGTTTGGCCCAGAAATGGTCGAACGGCAGAAAAGCGAATCCCACCATGGCCACAATCAAAACGACCACCAGAAAACTCGTGCCGCAGCGGGGATGCCAGGTTACAAACTTCTGTGCATTGGCTACCGTAACTGGCTGCCCTGACTCATAGTTGAAGACAACCCTATGTTCAGCGCCGTGGTACTGGAACAGGCGATACATATCTTTCATTTGAGAGAGCAGATACATAAAGCCAAGAAAGATACCAATGCGTAACAGCCCGTCAATGACATTGATGGCAAATCGGCCGCCAACTGCTCGGAAGTGTTGCCCAATCAGAGTTGCCAGCAATAGCGGAACAACCTTGTACAAGCCAATCATGAACAGGAGGGAGAACGCGATCTGCAGTGTCATGGCAGTCGGCGTTAGTTCTTTTTTCTGTACTTTGGCGCCGCTAACGCCTTCCAGCGCACAATCGGCAGAGAACTTCAGCGCTTTCATGCCCAGCCACATAGCGCTGCCCAAGGTAACTAATCCGCGCACAATCGGCCACCTGAAAGCAGGGTGCTTGTCGGATAACCGTTCCAACGGAGCCTCCTCGGTAAGAATCTCGCCGTTAGGCCGTCGGACCGCAACACAGTAACTATGGGGCGAACGCATCATCACGCCCTCCATTACCGCCTGTCCACCGATCAGCGTGGTCTCTTCACCGCTTTCGAGTACCGGCAAGAGCTGTATGTGTGCGAAAAGACGCGCAGATCCCCGCAGATTCACCAGGATTCTCCAGCTATAAGTATAAACGGCGGGGCACTCAAATTAGCCGGGCCAATCTCGTAGGTGAGAGGGCCCGACTGAACAGGAATTGTCGATTTCCCTTACGGAATTAGCAGCTCCTGACCAACCTGGATTTTGTCGGCGCTTTCCAACTTGTCCTGATTGGCTTGAAAAATCTTGTTGTACTCGTTAGCATTACCGTAGAAATCTTTGGCGATTTTGGAAAGCGTATCGCCCGGCTGCACGGTATACATCCGGCTACTGGTCGCTCCTCCGCTTGTGGTAGCCTGTGGCTCAGCCGGCGAGGGCAGGCTCGTGTCTACGGTCAAGTCACAGGTCAAATCGCTATACGACAGGTCAACGGCTTTGATAGCGTTCCAAACATCGTTCTTTGCTTGTTCAGAAGGTGCTGCGCCTTGCAGAAAGAACTTATTGTTCTGTATATGCATGTGCGAAAGCCGCACACCCTTCTGCGTGATTACGTTCAGCGCGTTACTGTACTTGCTTTTATATTCTTCCAGGGTAGCCATTCATTACTCCATTCAGGAGACCAACTTCGCATCCCTTTTGTTGCACTGCAAATAGCCTCGCAACCTCCGATAAATGCTAATGCACCCCCGGCCTGACTCCGCCCACACTTAGCTTCAAGCGGTAAAGGCTGGAAGTAGCAGTTATGTAAAGCGTTTTCCCATCGGCGTCACCCCAAGCCAGATTCGCGGCAGGCTCAGGAATCTGGATGACTCCCAGTTGCTTGCCCTCGGGGGAAAAAATCCAAATGCCACCAGGACCTGTACTGTACAGGTTTCCTTGCCCATCCACCTTCATGCCGTCGGGCGAACCTTTGCGCTCATCGCTTGTTGCATCGAATATTAGGTGCGGCTCGCTCACTCCACCGTCGGCGTCCACACGGTAACGCATCCAAATCTTGCGCTTCACATCTGAGTTGCAGACGTAGAGAGTCTTTTCGTCAGGCGAGAATACCAGGCCGTTGGGCCGGCTCAGATCACGGATCAGAAGCGTGAGCCGATGCGGGTCTGGCGCGCTCCCCGCCTTCTGTTCCGTGGCGCGATCAATGCGGTAAACGCCATTCCATTTTAGTTCCTTCCCCGGGTCCTC
Organism: uncultured Bryobacterales bacterium; assembly: GCA_937859895.1. Classification (GTDB taxonomy): domain Bacteria; phylum Acidobacteriota; class Terriglobia; order Bryobacterales; family Bryobacteraceae; genus Bog-105. The sequence continues at coordinate 3,925 of CALMAV010000436.1, forward strand.
ATCGCTCTGGGTTGGCAGGCCGTAGGGCGGATCTGTGAAATACAAACTTCCGTCATTCCGATATACCAGATCGTTGGGGCTGTTCAGCTTCTTGCCCTCAAACCGATCAGCCAGCACAGTGGGCCGGCTCTTCATGTCAGATGATTCAAGTCGCCACACAGTACGTCCTGCATGTCCGGCCACTGTCAAGCGGCCCTGAGAATCGAGAGTCATTCCGTTCGAACCTGGCTCGGGCCCTGTGAAAGGTTTCTCCCCTGCATAACCACTTGGCTGCCGTACAATCTCTGTGCCGCCCTGTGCCGTCCACTTACGGATGCTGTTGCTCGGAATCTCCGCAAAGAGCAGAGACCCGCCTCTCATCCAGACTGGGCCTTCGGTCCATTTGAAGCCACTGGCGACTCGTTGTAGCCTCGATCCGGCCGGAACCAGCGTATTGATCGCAGGGTCGAGCACCTGAAGATGAACAAGATCGTCAGTGGCTTCCCACGCCTGTGTAGTCATAAGAGAAATCACCAGAATTGCCAGGAGCAAGCCAACGGCACGCATTAGGGTAAAGCGGGATTTTATAACATCGCCGTTGAGGTCTGTTACCGTCAGGGGAGAAGTGCTGCAACGACTTCTGCCACTAATCGATGCCTGTAAATGAAGATCGAGTCCCCTGGCTGCCGGAACGCGCTGCCCGACCTGCCGCTGGACCCTTGCTGTTTCTACGCTCCTTATTGAACAACCCCTTAAAGATTGGGGCAGTCGCGCCCAGTTCTCCGAAGCTTTCGCGCCTGATGGCATCACCTGTCAATCCTTCCGAGTCGTTGGTTCTGGAGATTGGTGGTGGCACCGGTTCCGTTACCCGCGCCCTGCTGGAGACCGGCTTAGCTCCCCAGCGACTTGTGGTAGTGGAGCGCGACCCTGAGCTTGCTGCGTTTCTTCGACGCGAGTTTCCCACCGTCCGCATACGTTGCGGCGAAGCTTTACAGGCAGCTACCATTGCTTCTGGGGAATTTGGAGCGCCCGTGCAAACGGTTGTCTCCAGCCTTCCGCTTCGTAATCTGGCCAAGCCCGACCAGATTGAGATAGTGCGAGCCATGCTGGATGCACTCACCGAAGATGGCCAGCTAATTCAGTTCACTTATGCGGCGGGCTGCCCGGTGCCGGAGAAGCAACTTGGTCTCAAAGCCGAGTGCCTGGGCCGCGTCTGGGCCAATCTGCCGCCCGCTGCTGTCTGGCGCTTTACGGCAGCGCGGAACGCCAAGCGCGCCAACACACGTCACTAATGGTGTTAACCTAATCGCCGTGCAGCGATTGCTCGATGCCCTCCGCGACGAACGCTCTTCGGTCAGCCTCGATGTTGCGGCTTTGGAGATGGCTGCAATTGAGTTCCCCGGGTTGGATCTGGAGGCTTCGCTCTTCCGCCTGGACAATTTGGCTGAGCAGGTTCAGGCTCAGTTGACACCGCAAGCTCCTGGCCTCGATTTCATTAAAGCCGCTAATGAACTGCTCTTTGAAGTGCTGCAGTACCGCGGCAATGAGGAGGAATATTACGACCCTCGCAACAGTTGCTTGAACTCGGTCTTAATGCGCCGGCTCGGTATCCCGATTACGTTGTCGGTCGTTTATATCGAGGTAGCGCGGCGTTGCCATCGCCACGTTTATGGAGTTGGGCTGCCCGGGCACTTCATTGTTGCTTACGAGGACGCAGAATCCCGTTACTGGATTGATCCTTTCCACAGCGGCCGCATCCTTACGTTTGCTGATTGCTCTGCACTGGCGAGGCAAACTGCGAATGTCGATCTGCGGTCGAATCCAGCCGTGCTCTCGGCCGTGAATAAGCGCCAGATCCTGGTGCGCATGCTGAGCAATCTAAAGGCAATTTATCTGCGTGGTGAAGCCTTCGATAAAGCCCGGCAGGTGCTCAACCTTCTCATAGAAGCTGCGCCTGATTATGCAGAGGAGTACCGGCACCGTGGCATTGTTCACCTGCGTCAACATAACCACAAGGCTGCAAAAGAAGATTTGGAAACGTACCTCCGTTTGGAGCCGAATGCCCCAGAGCGAGAACAGGTGCAAAAGCAATTGCTGTTGATTGACCGTTGGCGGGCAGGACTGAACTAGCGTAGGCTGTTGGCACCGCGGTTGGAGGAACCGTCGGCGGTGCTGGCGGAGCTGTAGAAGGAACTCTGGCTGCTCCTGGCGTCGCCCTATTGGCGGAGGAGTATTAGGAGCTGAAGGCGGCATTGCTGTAGGTGCTCCGATCGGAGGAGCAATCGGAGGAACTGCCGGCTATTCGTTAGGGATGTTGTTTGCAGCAGCAACTCGGCCAAGGAGGCGGTCAAGGTAATGATCATCGTGAAAAGAAAACGGTCCCAATGTACAGGATAAAAAGAATATTAGAGATGCAGCCAGAGAAGTTGTGTCGACCTACTAAGTTCGGAAATTTCATCGAGGCCGAAAAGAAAGCAACAGGAGCGCGAGCAAGTGAGAATTTCAATTATGGCGAACTTGTACGGCTAGCAAAGACTTATAAAGCTGAAGGCGGAAAATAACAATGACGGAGGACATCTCTCGAAAAGAAAAATTTGCGTTTCGGTTCATTGGACTATCTGAAACATCTTTGACCAAGCTCCAAACCATGCTTAAAGCCTTATCGTTAACAGTACGGATCCGCAATGATGGTTTTGTAGTCTCCTTCGACATCACAGAGAAAACAGACCTTGAGCCTTTATATCGCTTTCTATCAGAAAATTCGATTGACAGTTCCAAGTACAGTACTTGGATCTCTGTCGTAACCTCTAGCGATCATAGTGGAGTATCGCTTCCCAGGTACGTGCTCGACCTTATACGGCAAACCAAAGGCGGTGTAGACTTTTCTTTTGTTGCTTGTCTTGGCGATTCTTCGCTTTTATCGAGTATCCGAAATCTGGAGTGATGAGACATTTAGGCAATCTTCAAAGTCGGAGACATGAAGCCTTGTGATGTTGATCGGGGGTCAAGTATTATTTCCGTTCGTATTGCCTCAAGACGGAGGTTACCGCAGCGTAGATGTCCGTACATAGGCCGGCTATTCTGTTGAGAGCCAAGCGGAGGATAAGGAGATCTCTGCCTTGCTGGAAAATCAAAACAAACAAAATACTTTTACTTGTTTTGACGGATGCTGCAAACTGAATCAACTGATTTTCCAGGCTTTTGCTCAAGCGTTTTCGTTGTCGAACCGTTCGCGGCTCGTGCATCCACAAGCCCTCTCGAGATCGGCAGTTGCGCCCAAATGACCACCTGGACAAGCAAGTCAGCTTTGAAGATAGCGGAAGCTGCGAAGGGTTACTATCGGAGGCGTCACAAAGCACAAAATGAAGATTGCTTTCACTCATACAGACAACTCTTTCACCGCCGAGCTGCTCAAGCAACTCAGAGATAAGCTCCCGCAACACCAAATCTTACCGTGGTTGAAAGACGAGAACGCACCGGCTTTCGATCTCGATGTGGTGCTCGTC
>CALMAV010000437.1:0-6028 GCA_937859895.1 uncultured Bryobacterales bacterium
GTATCGCGCATTCCCGTCGTACGTGGGCCGGATATTCGCGATGCCAATCCGACACAGGGCCAATTTCCCGGTACTTGGGAGACCAACTTCGTTCTAAGCCAGGACGCAGCAAAGAAGTTTTCGGCCTACACCGGCGGGAATATCGGGCAACGTCTCGCTATTGTGCTGGACGGCAAAGTGCTAAGTGCGCCTCGCATCGATGGCCAGATTAGCGATCAGGGTCGAATCTCGGGTGCAGGCAGCCAGCAGGAGGCTTCGGATTTGTCATTGAATCTACAGGCTGGATCGCTACCCGCCGGCATTCTATTCGAGCAGGAGAACACAGTCGGTCCGTCCCTGGGAGCCGATTCGATTCGCAGTGGCTTTGCGGCTGGTGTCGCGGGCGTGCTAGCCGTGATTGTTGCCATGCTCATCTACTACAAGAAGAGCGGGATTAACGCAACGCTCGCCTTGTTGCTGAATGCGCTGATCCTGATTGCCTGCCTGGCTTACTTCAACGCAGTTCTGACTCTGCCGGGTATTGCCGGTATCATTCTGACCATCGGTATGGCGGTCGATAGCAACGTGCTGATCTTCGAACGGATACGCGAGGAGAGGCGAGCCGGAAAAGCACCGGTGGCGGCCGTAGATGCAGGTTTCAGTAAAGCCCTGGTGGCAATTATAGATACTCACGTGACGACAGTCGTCTCGTGCGCCATCCTCTTTCTGTTTGGTTCTGGTCCAGTAAAAGGCTTTGCCGTCACCCTGGTAATAGGTTTGGTAGCAAATGTCTTCACTGCGGTATTTGTTTCTAAGGTGATCTTCGATTGGGAACTGGGCGGCCCCAGACCCGCGACAGCTCTCAGTATTTAGTGTTGCCTCAAGCGAATCTTCGCCCATGGGCAACGCGAGTTGGGAACATTTGTGAATTCCCGGTGTCTATTCGTAAAGGATGCCGGTTTGTAGAGCTCGATGGAAATATTCAAGCAAACCAAGTTCGACTTTCTCGGCAATAAATGGCCGTTTATCTGGCTGTCTCTGGCCCTTACGGCAGCAGGGCTGCTTAGTCTCGTGCTCAAGGGCGGTCCCAAATACGGCATTGACTTTAATGGTGGAGCGTTGATGGACGTGAACTTCATTCATCGTCCGTCCGCCGAGCACATTCGTGCGGCGCTGCGCAAGAAGATCGCCGGCGAAGTAGAGGTACAGGAAGTCAGTAATTCGCAAGAGGTTTTAATTCAGACTGGCGTTCGCGACCAGCGCGGGTTGGAGGCGGTGCGGAACAATATGATTTCCGCATTGAACTCCACCTTCAATGCGGGCCAGAGCGGAAAATTGGACTTGAACGAGGCAAGTGTTGAAAGTCTTGCCAATGCCTTGCGGGATCCGGCGTCACGGGCTGGCTTGGGTTTGTCCGAGGATAGGCTTAGTGCGCGCATTATTGCTTATCGGGATGGGCGGTCAGGTCTGGTGCGGTCGCTCGACGAGCTAGGTGCGGTTAACGGCGTTACTCCGCCGCTGTTGTCTGCCGTTAAGCAGGTGGTGTATCCGGGCGCGTTTCATATTGGACGAGTGGAAATTGTGGGCCCGAAGATTGGCGCCGATCTTCGGCAGCAGGCGATCGATGTCGTCTTGATTGCTCTAGGAGCGATGCTCATCTATATCGCTTTTCGCTTCGAATGGATTTATGGCGTAGCTGCGGTGATTGCCGTTTTCCACGACACAATCATCACCATTGGCTTATTCTCGTTGTTCAATAAGCGTATCGATCTGACGGTAATTGCCGCGTTATTAACGCTGGTGGGTTACTCGATGAACGATACGATTGTGACCTTTGATAGAATTCGCGAGAACCGCAGCTTGGGAATGCGAGGACTGTTCCGCGATGTTGTTAACGCCAGTATCAATCAGACACTTAGTCGCACGGTACTAACTTCGGGATTAACCTTCTTGACCGCACTCTCTTTATTTATTTTTGGGGGTCAAGTACTAAACGGGTTTTCTTTTGCCTTGGTTGTGGGTATTATTGTTGGCACTTACTCATCGATCTTCGTGGCAAGTCCGATATTGATTTACTGGCGTGATCAGGTTGAGCTTCGCCGCCTGCGTAATGGTGGTGGTAGCTCCGGCGCAGCGAAGCCGCTTCCAATTGCTCCTGTTGGTAAGGGGCGTGAGTTGGCGGCGGCTGCGAAAGGAATTAAGGCAGCAAAGTAAGGAAGAAAGATTCGACCCTGCTGTTATGCAGGCCGAACGAGGGCACATATGTTTCAGCAAACGTTTGTAGATGGGACCCAGAAGACCAGAAAGCCGTGGACTATTGTCCTGTCGCTCCTGCTACAGGTATCAGTGATCGGCATTCTCATTTTGATTCCACTGATTTATACTGAGGCGCTACCGAGCGCGCAGTTGAAGAGTATGCTGGTGGCCCCGCCGCCGCCTCCTCCTCCGCCACCCCCACCTCCTCCGGCCGTGGTACAGAAAGTTCAGCCTAAGCCGGTTGTTAAGCAGTTTATTGCAAATCAGCTGATGGCGCCGAAGGTGATTCCCAAACAGATCAACAAGATTGAGGAAGCTGCTCCGCCGCCAGATGTTTCTTCGGGCGTCCAGGGTGGAACAGGCGACGCGAGTGGCGCAACTGGTGGGGTACTCGGTGGCGTTCTTGGTGGCGTACCTAGCGCAGCACCGCCTACTCCACCTCCCCCTCCTAAGAAGCCCACTGGGCCGCTGCGGGTTGGTGGCAACGTTGCTGAATCCAAGTTGATCAAGCGTGTGCAGCCGACTTATCCGCCGCTTGCTAAATCAGCGCGCGTCTCGGGGACAGTTGAGTTCACCGCGGTGATTAGTAAAGAAGGCGCTATTGAGAATCTTCAACTTGTTCGCGGACACCCGCTGTTGGTCAATGCCGCAAAAGAGGCAGTGCTGCAGTGGAAGTATCAGCCGACCCTCTTGAATGGCCAGCCCGTTGAAGTAGTTACTAACATTATCGTGAACTTCACGCTGAGTCAGTAAACAGCTAAGTGGTATCTCAGTTTTGTAAGTAAGTTAGTAGTAAATAGTAGTAAAAGACCGATTCAACTTAGGAGACAAGCATGGTTTTACAATTGCAGATCTGGGCCCTGTGGCTCTTTCAGGAAGCAGAAGGAATTGCTTTCGACCCCCGAACAGTGTGGGGAAACATGGGTTTACTTGCCAAGCTGGTGGTGGCAACGCTCTTCATCATGTCCGCATGGTCGATTGGCGTTATGATTGACCGCCTGATTGCCTACAATGCGGCACGGAAACAATCCCGGGCGTTCGCGCCAGCTGTGGCCGGCGCCCTGCGGGAAGGCAAGCTGGACGAGGCCGTGAAGATTGCCGACCGCTTCAACAAGAGCCATCTGGCAAAGGTTGTTGTAGCCGGATTGCAGGAATTCAAGGCTCACCAGATGAGCTCGGAAATCCCAGGCGAAGATATCGAAGCATCACGTCGTGCTCTCGAGCGGGCTGAAGCTATTGTTCACGCTGAACTGAAGCGCGGAGTCAGCAGCCTGGCAACCATTGGCTCTACTGCACCATTCGTCGGTCTGTTTGGTACGGTGGTCGGCATCATGAACGCCTTCAAGTCAATATCGACTTCGAAGTCGACTGGTATCGGCGCAGTCGCTGGTGGTATCTCAGAAGCCCTAATCACCACGGCAGTTGGACTGTTTGTTGCTATCCCGGCAGTTTGGATGTTTAACTATTTCTCCAACCGCATCGAAGCGTTTGATGTGGAGATGGGTAATTCCAGCTCCGAGTTGATTGATTACTTCCTGAAGCGTACGCAAGCTCGCGTCGGCGCTAAGTAGGATCGCTTCTTCAACTCTTGTCCTCCAGTTGAGTTGCGGCGGAGTAAAGCCTGTCTTTACTCCGCTACCAACTTTAGGTTCTGAAAGTGTAGCAGGGTGAGGTTTTAGGACATGAAAAAAGCAAAGGCTTTGGGTGTTGTTTCTGATATTAATGTGACGCCGATGGTGGACGTCATGCTTGTCGTGTTGATCATCTTTATGGTGATCACCCCGATGTTGTCGAAGGGCCAGGCCGTGAACATGGTTAAGGCTAGAAACCCGATAAAGATGGTCGACGCCGATAAGGAAGACGCGATCATCGTAGCCATCACCCGCGAAGGCGGAGTGTATCTAATGCCGGGTAACGTGAAGACGTCTGCAGACCAGCTATCAGGCAAGGTGAAGGATTTGCAGACTAGCCGGGCTGATAAAACCGTGTACATCCGTGCGGATGCACGAGCTCGCTTTTCCGGTGTGACTGATGTGATTGACAACCTTCGTACAGCGGGTGTCGATCAAATCGGCCTGTTGACTGAGGAAATCAAGGATTTGAAAAAGGCTGGATCTTCGCTTTAAAGCGCAAAGGGCTATAGAAAGGGACCCAACGATATGTCAATGGCAGTAGGCGGCTCCGGTGGAGCCAAAGCCGATATTAATGTAACTCCGCTGATCGACGTGCTTCTCGTGCTGCTGATCATCTTCATGGTGATCACGCCGCTGACTCCGCATGGGTTGGATACTCTGGTGCCTCAACCGCCACCTCCGAACATGCCTCCTCCGCCTCCCAACAACGATCCAACTGTGGTCGTTGAGGTGAAGAAGGATCAATCCATTGAGATTAATGGGCAGCCTATTAAGGAGCCGGACTTACAAGCACGACTTGAGGACATTTTCAAAACCCGTGCAACGAAGGTCGTCTTCGTAAAAGGGGATCCGGATCTGGACTACCGGTATGTCGCTCAGGCGATAGATGATGCCAAGGGCGCCGGTCTGGACAAAGTGGGCATTATGACTCCAAAGGTTGCAGCAGGCGAGTAGAGAGGAAGAGATCTCATGAGGCAGAAATCTAAACTATTGGGAGCAGGCCTGGGCGCCACCCTGCTCCTGTGCAGCACGGGCTGCGCAAAGCTGCAGTCGCGAGACGAGATGAACAAGGGTGTCCAGTCGTATAAGGCAAACAAGTACCCGGACGCTGTTCAGCATTTTAAAGAGGCTGTGCAGCTAGATCCGGGTAACCAAAATGCCCAGTTGTATCTGGCCACCTCATACATGACGCAGTGGGTGCCTGGTGCTGAGTCACCCGACAACAAGAAGAACTACGACGCGGCCAAGCAGGAGTTCGATAACATCCTGAAGAAGGAGCCCTCCAATTCCCTGGCTCTCGCCTCTATGGCCTCTATGGCCTACAACTCTGCGCAGAGTGGAACGCCGGAGCAAAAGGCTGCGGCCTTGGAAGAGGCTAAGCGTTGGAACCAGCGACGGATCGAAGTCGACCCGAAAGACCCAGAGGCTTACTACTACCTGGGCGTGATTAACTGGGCTGAGTCTTTCCCGCCGATTCGAGATGCTCGCATCGCAGGTAAGATGACCGCCAATGACCCTGGTCCTATCAAAGATGCCAAAGCCCGCGAGGAGCTGAAGGGAAAGTACGGTACTCAGATCAACCAAGGTATTGAGGAATTGGACAAGTGCCTTGCGCGCGATAAAGAGAATGAAGACGCTATGTCGTACATGAATCTTTTATATCGCTCCAAAGCTAACTTGGAAGACAATCCAGACGCTGCAAAGGCGGACATCGCACAAGCGGAGAAGTTCTTTAACCAATCGCTCGATACTAAGAAAATGAAGGCGCTGCGGCCAGCCAAAAAGACTGAAGCTAGCTAAAGGCGAAATTTCTAGTCACGAAGAAATGGGACTTGGCAAAAGCTGAGTCCCGTTTCTTTTTGTACTTAGTTTAGGAAGTAAGTCCGGTAAAGCGTGTCCCGCTGCTTCGGCACAAAACCTGCATCTCGAATTAAGCGGCGCAGTTGCTCCTCTGTGGCGCAATGGTGAGCCCCGGCCGCAGAGACAACATTCTCCTCGATCATGATGCTGCCGACATCGTTACCCCCAAAGCGCAGTCCCAACTGACAGACTTTTAAGCCGGGGGTCACCCATGATGCTTGAATGTTCTGAATGTTTTGGAGGTAAACGCGCGAGAGCGCCAGCATCTTCAAATACTCCACTGCAGTAGCCTCCTGCTT
>CALMAV010000437.1:6038-10266 GCA_937859895.1 uncultured Bryobacterales bacterium
CCCAGTGACGTATTCTCGCGTTGGAAGAACCAAGGAATGAAGGCTGTAAAGCCGCCTGTATCCTCCTGAATCTGACGAACCAGCTCAAAGTGGTTGATCCGATGTTCAATCGTCTCGCCGGCGCCGAACATCATGGTGGCCGTGGTCCGCATCCCCAAAGCGTGGGCGGTCCGATGGACATCTACCCAGTCCTGTGTAGAGCACTTTAGTCTGCTGATCCGGTGCCGAACGTCTTCGTCTAGGATCTCAGCGCCGCCGCCCGGAATGGAATCCAAGCCTGCATCGCGGAGCCGGGCAATCGTGTCATGTAGGCTAAGGCCGCTCACCTCGGCAATGTTAGTGATTTCAGGAGCAGAAAAACAGTGGCACCAGATGTCGAACCGTTGTTTAATGCTTCGGAGCAGGTTCTCGTACCACTCAATTTTCAGATCCGGATGCAGGCCGCCCTGCATCAAAATGCCCGTACCGCCTAAGTCGATTGTTTCGGCAATCTTGCTCAGGATTAAGTCGGTCGGAAGGATGTAGCTTTCGGTGTGACCCAAAGGCCGGTAGAAGGCGCAAAAGCTGCAGTACTCCGTGCAAACATTCGTGTAGTTGATGTTGCGGTCAATGATGTAGCTGACCACGCCGTCCGGATGCAGCTGCCTTCGTAGCGCGTCAGCTTCCATGCCAATGCCGACCAGATCGGTGCTTTGGAAAAAATCAATAGCCTGTTCGCGGGTCATCATGATGTTAAGTTATCGGGAGCTGGCGACAAGCGTCGCCTTTTGCAGGCCGGCTAGTTCCAGGAACGCGTCGAGCCCAGCTCGGTGCTGCGGGCCGAGTGCAAACTGAATAAATTGGTCAAAGTATTGCTGCGCTAATGCTCGGCTGATTCCACGCTGGCGGTACTCTGCCTCAACAATTTCGGGTAGCTGATTTTGCCCGAAGAGGTAGGATCTGCGCGTCAGCTGTCTTATTGGAGAATCATCTCGAGTGCTAGGGCCAGCCCACGCCGCGAATACCATGGGGAGGCCGGTCAGAGCATACCACTCGGTGCCCAAATCGAGGCATCGATAGGGAAGGGTCTCGGGCTCAATCCGGAGCGCGCCATCTCCAATTACCAGTGCCGCATCTGAACCTCGCAGCATCTGCAGAAGGTCTGGCTGTTCTGAGTGGATCACCGGTGTAGCACCGTAGCGTTCGCGAAGAATGACCCGAGCAAGCTGTACTGAAGTGCGCGAGCTTGCATCGGCGGCTAAGGTACGAATCTGTGAAAACGGCACGCGCGAAACCAGCAGGATACTTCGAACAGCCCCGGTTGCAGCAATGCCGAAGTCGGAGACAATGGTCAAACCCTGGCGAGCAATCTCGGCCACTGGGACAAGCCCCACGTCGAGCAACCCTTCTTCAACACGCTGTGCGCAGAGGGAAGGAATCGAAAAGGAAAGATCGACCGCCGAGCGCTCCTCACCGTGCAACATGCCCCAAACTAGCGGGACTGTGTTCAGGTAGCTGACCGCGCCAATGCGAATCCTTCGAGCGAAGTCGTCCAAATCTCAGTGTAGCGAGGCTCGATCAGACGCCGCGGCGGTCGCCCCAGAGGTCGATATGCAGCCTGGGACTAAATCGGTAGCCCTCCTGCTTGCACAGTTCCACCAGCCAGAGGCTTCGTTCGGCAATGATGTCCCGGCGCGTGCCTTCCGGCATCAGCATCACTCGGCTCACGTCGGCGCTGAGTGTGCGGCAGAGCGATCGAATCTCGTCCATGTCGTTAGGAGAGGAGACGACGAACTTCAATTGGTATGGATAGAGCAACATGAGCCTCTGCAGAATGTCAGGCTGCTGCCGGAGTCGATCATGTTGGGCGGCCCATCTACCGCCTTCGCGTTCATAAGGAGTTGAATTCCGCAACTTGGGGCTAATACTCATCAGGGAGCAGCTAACAGCCGGTGCTACGGTACCTGCAGTCTCAATGGTGATGTGGAGTCCTGCCCTCTCGAACTCTGCCGAAAGATTGGTGATGCCTGGAGCAATCATCGGCTCACCGCCGGTGATAACTACGTGCCGGGCTGGGTATGCCGCAACGGTGGAGACAATGTCCGAGATTGAAAGCTCGGCGCCTTCTGGGTTCCAGGAAGCATAAGGCGTATCGCACCAATGGCAACGAAGGTTGCACCCGGATGTTCGCACAAACACTGAGGGCACGCCGATCAGCGAGCCTTCACCCTGGACTGAGTAGAAAATCTCGGAGATCTTCACGGCAAAGAAGGCCTAAGGTGAAGTGCCGGGTCCGCTATTCCGGCCTCTGCAAATCCTTTGGCGCGCAGAATGCAGGAGTCGCATTCGCCGCAGACTTGCCCGCTTACGTCCGGGTCATAGCAGCTGTGAGTGATGCCCAGATCCACGCCCAACTCCATTGCCTTTCTGATAATCTCTGCCTTATTCATGTTCTGAAGAGGCGCATGAACCGTCAGCTTCGAGGTTCCTTCCACTCCCGCCCTCGTCGCCAGGTTCGCCAGCTGCTCGAACGCGCTGATGAACTCGGGCCGGCAATCCGGGTAGCCAGAGTAGTCAATGGCATTGACGCCGATGAAGACATCTTGGCTGCCGGTCACCTCTGCATAGGCTAAGGCGAAGGACAAAAAGATGGTGTTGCGGGCAGGTACGTAGGTCACCGGGATGCCCGAAGCCATTTGGACATCGGAGCGGCTCTTCGGCACGGCCACATCTTCGGTGAGGGCAGACCCGCCGAAGGTGCGAAGGTCGAACGTGATCACGCGATGTTCAACCGCGCCCAGAGCAGCAGCGACCCGGGCTGCAGCGGTCAGCTCTACCCGATGGCGCTGGCCGTAGTCGAAGGAAAGGCAGTAGCACAGAAAGCCCTGCTCACGGGCGATGGCCAGGGAAGTGGCTGAATCGAGGCCCCCGCTGAGAAGACAAATCGCCGATCTGCTGGGAGGCTGCACTCGACTTCAGTATAGAAAAGGCTGACCTTCACTGAACTTGTCCTGCCAAGCTATTCCCTTTCTTGAATTCGAGTTAGGTTGACTTCACCACTTTCGGTACGCAGCGAACCCTCAAGATCTACATCCCAAAGCAGCGCGCCTTGTACCGCCTTTAGCTCACGTCTGTACGCGAGACGCCGGCGGAAAACGCCCAGAGTAACCAGTCCTACGGCGCCAATGACGAGTAAGCCGACCGAGGCTGGTTCGGGAACGGGATAGTCCGGAGTGGCGATGAAAGGTCCTGCAGCGGGGAAAATTATAGTGCCTTGGTTGTTGAACGCTGTGATGCCTGGTCCTATCGAGAAATCGTTAAAGGCAGGATTGTAGACGTTGGCAATTGCGAGCGTACCGTCCGGGTAGAGAATCCCGCCTCCTCCGAGTTCAGGCGCATAGATTGCGATTGCTCCTGAATCGTTGATTGCGCTCGGATTGCCGTAGCCTAGCTGGATGAACGAACCGCCTGAATACAGGAAACCAACCCGCAAGGAAGGATTGGGATAGTCATTCCCGGGATTGAGAATAGCGGTGGTTCCGACAACCTGGCCCAGGTTGTTAATTCCTACCAGCGTAGTGCTTTGAAAAGCAGGATTGTCCAAAGTTTGGAAGCTGCCGTCCGCGCGATAGACGAATCCGTGTTCTAACCCATCAATACTGCTGATATAGCCTCCCACAACTGTCCCAGCGTTATTGATGGCATACGGGAACGTTGACGAGGCACCTGGAGCGTTCAACGGAGTTGTGGGAAAAACCTGGGTAGAAGTTGTGCCCAAAAAGCCGGAGAAAACAGTTGAACCCTTGGGGGCTCCATATCCGACGTACATTCCGCTATCGTTGATGCCTGTGAGTCTCGTTCCATTGATTGGATTGGGAACCCCGTACACCGGTTGGTAAATATAGTTCTCAAAAGTCGTTCCCTGGAAAGGTGGACTATTCCTGTTGGATTGCATCAGGAACTCGCCAATAGCGAGGCCGTTGTTGTTGATGGAGTTGAGTTGAAGATAGGGCCCACAGCATGAATAGCTGCTCGTATAGTAGGCAGTGGTTACGGTTGGGTTTTGCAGGCTGGCAGCGTTAGCGACCGTGATAAAAGTTGAAATGACTACTAGAGCTGGTCTGAACATGTAGCTTCTCTGTTTAGAGGTCGGTGTGAGTGTATGGTTGGCTAGCCTGGTTTGGGCGAGCTTAATGAGAGCGGCGGCGAACGTGTAAGCTCACTAAGCCCAGAGCTCCCACTGCCAGCA
>CALMAV010000437.1:10276-10548 GCA_937859895.1 uncultured Bryobacterales bacterium
GGTTCGGGGACGACAGGCGTGGCAACAAAAGCATGGGCGGAGTCGAAGATCACTACTCCTTCGTTGTTGATCGCCGCCGATCCGTTGATCGCTTCCGGGATTTGTGGAGAAAACGGATCTGTACCGTAGAGCAGGGCGAGCGTTCCGTTTGGGTAAAGAATTCCGGCACCCGCCCTTGGGTCTGGATTGGGGACATGCATGGCGATAGCATTCGGGTTGACTTCCACAAGGATCGCGCCGCTGTCGTTGATGCCAACCGGTCGGCCATAATC
>CALMAV010000438.1 GCA_937859895.1 uncultured Bryobacterales bacterium
AGCCGGGATACTCTGCTTGCAGCCTCTAGGGGCGCAAACGCAGACATTGTTGAAAGCCGAGGAGCTCTATCGTAGAACCGATTTCAATGCTTCACTGGCGCTTCTCGACCGGCATACTTCTGACCCGGCAACCAGTTTTTTAATCGGGCGGGACTACTTCATGTCCGGCGACTTTCGCCAGGCCTCCGATTTTCTTCAAAAAGCGGTTAGCTTAAATCCAGCCAACAGCGAGTATGTGGATTGGCTTGGACGCGCCTATGGAAAGCGTGCCGAAACCTCCAATATGCTGAGTGCGCCTGGCTGGGCTTCCAAAGCTCGGCAGGCTTTCGAACGTGCAGCAGCGTTAGATCCGAAGAACAGCGATGCGCTAAGCGACCTGTTCGACTACTACCTGGAAGCTCCAGGTTTTCTGGGTGGCGGCTATGAGAAGGCAGAAGGAGTAGCAGCGCGGATTGCCGCGGTTGATCCTTCCCAGGGCTACTATGTTAGCTCCAAGCTGGCGCAGCATCGAAAGGAATACAGTGCCGCCGAGCAACACCTCCGACAGGCCGTTGCGGCTGCCCCAAGAGAGGTCGGCCATATGATCAACCTTGCTAAATTCCTGGCGACTCAGGGCCGTACCAAAGAGAGCGATGCAGTTTTCATGCAGGCTGAAAAAACGGCTCCGAACGACCCACAGCTGTGGTTTGCCCGAGCTGATACCTACATCCAGCAGAAGCGTAACTACGACGAAGCTCGCCAATTGCTAAGCCGTTATGTCAAGGCTCCCATTACTGTGGATGATCCACCCCGCGAAGAGGCTCGAAGGCTTCTCAAGCAGGTCGGTGGAGCCTAACAGCATTGAGCATTAACGAATGAACATCGCCGAAGCAGTACGCTTCAGCCTGCAGTCTCTTCGCGCTAATCGGCTTCGTACTTTCCTTACAGCTCTCGGTCTGATCATTGGTAACGCCTCTGTCATTTTGGTTGTAACCATCTCTCTCGCCAGTCGCGATCTGATTCTTGATTTGATTCGGGGAATTGGTTCAAACCTTGTCTATGCCAGTTACGAGGCAGGCGGGCAGAACACCGCAAAAGTCGAAGCCGATTTTGTTAAGAGTGCTGACGTGGAGGCATTGCGGCAGGACTTAGGCAATCGCATCATCGCGGCCACGGCTGTTATGCCAATTCAGGACCAGATCGTCGTGAACGGAAAGGTTCGCGAGGTTCCCATTGATGGTGTAGATGAATATTATGCCGACGTACGAAACCTTGTTCTTCTAACTGGCCGTAAGTTCGACGCCAGTGACATCTCCTTGCGGGCCCGCGTAGCCATGCTGACCGACAAGCTGGCGATTCGAATCTTTGGAAGCCAGAACGCTGCGCTGAACCAAACCATCAAAGTGAATCAGCTTCAATTCACGGTGATCGGTACCTTCCGTGAAAGAACCAGCACCTTTGGTCAGGGCGAAATTCAGGATGACACCATCCTGATCCCAATTACTGTGATGAAGTACTTCGTCCAATATGAACGAATCGAGCCGGTTTATCTGGAGGTTCGTCGGGCCTCGGACGTGCCTGCTATTACGGAGCGGGTAAATGAAGTATTGCACCAGCGCCACCGGGCTACTGCCAGCTACAACATTCAGAATCTGAAAGCGATTCTCGATACTGCGGATGCTGTGTCTACGGTACTCACCATCGTTCTGATTATCGTTTCCGCTATCGCCCTGGTGATCTCCGGTATCGGCATCATGAACATTATGTTGGTGACCGTTACTGAGCGTACGCGCGAGATCGGACTACGTATGGCTGTGGGTGCTTCCCGCTTGGATGTTCTTCTTCAGTTTCTGGTGGAATCTGTCATCATCAGCCTGGCCGGTGGAGCCGTTGGAATCGTAATTGGCCTTGCCATTCCAATTAGTGTTCGGCTTTTCACAAATCAGGTGCGTGTACCTATTTCACCCGTATCGGTCCTTGTGGCATTCGCGGTCTCGTTCACTGTAGGTGTCACTTTCGGGCTACTTCCCGCGCGCAGAGCGTCGCAACTAAACCCCACCGAAGCTCTCCGTTACGAATAATAAGTGCATCGGAAAAGAAATCTAATTGCCCTGGGTAGAATCACAGTTCCATATAGGGTAGCGTTAGAGTGCCCGTCGTAGTTGAAATTACCTCTGAAGGAGAAATCTGCAATGAACTATAAAGATCTAACATCCCCCGAGCCGCGCGTCGGCCCGCGTGCCGAACATCGGGAGGGACCGGTTGCCCGTAGCATTGAGCAGCATACAGCCAAGCTTCCCTCTGACCTTTTCCTCTGGGCAGCGCTGGGTTCGATTGGAACTTCTCTGGTTTTCCAATTGATGGGTGACGAGAAAAAAGCCAATTTCGTCGGTCATTGGGCCCCTACATTCCTGACCCTTGGAATTTACAACAAGCTGGTAAAGCTACACGGTTCAGAGGGCGTCTAAGGCCTTCCAAACATCTGGCGGCAGAGACAGCTTATCGACTCTGCCGCTCATATTCAAAACCTACCAAGAGGATGGCGGATCGCTAGCTGGGAAACTATCCTCTACTGTTACGTCGTGAGCCTTGTCTACGTGGGCTTTCTTTGTTTCTTTCCCGTTCCTCCAAATGGTTAGTCCGACTAGCGGAATTGCCACCCCAATTACAAAATAAGCAAACTTCAATCCCCGGCTCTGTGTGTCAGTCATTGTTTCCTTTGCTCCATTGACGTAGCCTCTTCTCTAACTGCTACATGATGCAGGCGGAAAACTTCTTCCCTCGAAGTTGCGTCCATAGTTACATGGCTTCCACAGTCTGGCGCGGCCACTTAACGTTTGGCTTGATCTCGATACCGGTGCGGTTATTCCGTGCGGCACGTCCGGAGCGTGTTCCGCTGAAGCGAGTTGCTCGGGTACGGTCTGCTGCAATCGAACCTGACGTGCCGGAGGATGAATCGTATGCGCCTCTTCCTACGAAATTGAGCAAGGTTCAGACTCTTGCCCGGCCGGCTGCTGTCACAGGGGAACAGCCACCCACGCCTGAAGGAGCCCGATTGGTGCCTGTGCGCCAAGGGAATGTAACCGCAGAGAGTTCAGCCGTGGTGGCTCCGTCCTCAATCACTAGAGCCTTCCAGGTATCGCCTAACCACTTTTGTGGAAGTCGCGCCGGAGGAGCTCAAGAAGCTGGCGCCCAAGACCTCCGAGGAAATGGCCATACAGGAGTTTGTTTCGCTAAACGAGATCGATCCCGTCTACTTCGAAACCTCTTACTACGCAGTTCCTGAGGAGGTGGGAGAGAAGGCCTACAGCTTGCTCTATCAGGCACTTCAGAAGACAAAGCTGGTGGCCGTCGCGGAACTGGCCATGCATAGCCGAAGCCATGTCGTGATCGTGCGGCCCGGCCGGAACGGATTGGTCGCGCATACAATGTTTTATTCGGCTGAGGTCCATGCGGATGAGGAGTTCCACGCCACCCGCGCTTCTGTCAGCCCGGGAGAGCTGGAGTTGGCGCAAAAGCTCGTCCTGGCCCTGGAAACCACCTTTGACCCCGACAAGTATAAAGACACTTACCGAGAAAGCCTGGAGACTCTTATTGCCGGAAAGATGGCGGCGACCAAGCCCGAACCGGTAGCGGAGCCCGAACCCCGTAAGAAAGTGGTCGATATCGCTGACGCACTACGGGCCAGCCTTTCTGCCCTTAAAAAGCCAGCAGCAAACACTCCCTCTACCCCGGCAAAGAAAACAAGTCGCGGATCAGCGTAGGCGGTATAAGGTCACCTTGGTTGTTAAGATGCAGCCCTATGATGCTTTTGCAAAGAAAGTGCTCTTTGTAAGCTGCTGTCCGGGGTGAACCCCCATTGTCCATGTAGAGCCAAAAGCCAGAGCTTGATTGATTGGGATGGTGGCCAGGGACGGAATCGAACCGCCGACGCCAGCCTTTTCAGGGCTGCGCTCTACCGACTGAGCTACCTGGCCGTCTGGAAACGGAAGCCTTAGTTTAGCAAACTGCTTACCGCCCTGTGCCTCCCTCGGAAGCACCTAGCCCTAACGGGGTAAGTAGTTGGACTACCGTAAAAGTTGATATACTCCGCTTAACGGCATCAATCATGGATGAACAGCGTTTAGGCGATGTAATTGATGATCACTGCATCAAGTGCCGTCGTGTGACCAACCACTCCATTGTTTCTTTGGTAGATGATCATGCGGCGAAGGTTCGTTGCCGGACGTGTTATCACGACCACGATTACCGGCATGAGCAAGCTCCTCCTTCCAAGAAGGAGTTGAAGCGCATGGAGTTGGAAGCACAAGCGGCATTGGCGGCAGGTGAGCAGGTCGAGAGTCCCTTGGGCGAAGAAGTGTCAGTTCCAGCTGAGGTAATGGCCGAACTGAAGTCTAAGAGCGGACACGCCTGATCAGCCAGTCCTAATCTCGAGTTTTCGGTGAAGGAAACTCAAGGCGTAAGCGATGCGGCCGAGGCGACTTTAGCC
>CALMAV010000439.1:0-1268 GCA_937859895.1 uncultured Bryobacterales bacterium
GGCAGCAGCAACGGATCCCAAACTCCGGGCATGTTATCGGGCAAGCCGACATGGTAGCCGGTGCCCAAAGCCGGGTTAGGCAAATAGTAATCAGTGCTTATGATCTGCGCCCCGCTGATCAAAGCCGCCCGCCAACGGCTGTAGTCATTCTTGCGTGCTTCGACGGTATCGGCATCGGCACGCGTGCGCACCAGATAGCCGCTGCGCACCAGAAACTGAATGTAGCTCCAGTCCTGCTGCGGCTCATTCACAATCCGAAACGCGGCTTCTGGATGCCCTTCCTCAAGGTTGACAAACATGACACGGCCACGCAGTGACGGGTGGCCTTCCATATAAGTAGCGCGCTTCTGTCCCACTTCATCCAGCACGAACATGAAGCGACCACGCGCAGTTGCCAAGGTGGGCCAGTCCTGCGCGAGCACGGCACTTTCGAGAGCTGCGTGGTTGCCCCGCACATCATCTGGAGTGATGATCTTCGCCCGGCCCATGCCCTTCAGGATCTCGGCATCCCAAGCCTCAAAGGCAGCACGGTCGAACGCTCGGGGCGTCACAAAGCCGGGCTGATGAATGCCGTCGTCCTTGGCATTCATTGTTACGGTAATGGGAAGGTGATGCGGATGAGCGTTTGACCAGGCTTTGAGCTCTGCCAATTCCTGCTGAAACGTGTAGACATTGGCGCGAAAATCGATATCCGGCACATGGATCACTTTCAGCCCCGGCTTCGTCATGAGCCCTTCCGGATCGTAGGGCGGACCCGCCGGTAATCCGGCATCCTTCACCAGATCGAGACCTTTCGGGTGGGCATACAGACCACCCTCCGGGTCGTTGACGACGTCGATTTCAAGCGCGCGCAGCCCCCGATCCAGCTGTTCGGCAACTGGCCTATGCGAGTACTCCAGACCATGCACACAATCCCCGATCTGCTTCCACAGCAGCGTTAACAGAGACGGATCAATCGCCTGCTTGTAGCTGTTGTGGCTGCCGAGTACACGCACCTGATTCATGCGCGCCGAGTCAGCCGTACTTTGCGCAAAGGCAAGCGGCGCGATGGCGATCAGTAACGCCGTGAGACGAAGAGTGAAGCTTTGCATCAGAAGTAAAGCTTTAATGCCAGCTGTAGTTGACGCGCGGGAAACGCTTGGGAAACTACACCGAAGGAGCTCGATCCAAAGGTTGTACCGGCTGATCCAAAGTTCGTTTTATTGAGAAGGTTAAAGGCTTCGGAGCGGAACTGCACGTAGTTTGTTTCCGAAAACAAGACAAAGTTG
>CALMAV010000439.1:1278-5205 GCA_937859895.1 uncultured Bryobacterales bacterium
AACCCGAAGTCTAACTCGTTAAAGGGCGAACTGCGGGCAACGTTGCGTCCCAAGTTGCCGAATGGCTGTGTGTAACTGGGAGTCGCAAAAGCCCCTTTATTGAAATAATTGGAAATGGTCTGCTGCGGACCTGAGGGGTAGAGAGAACCCACCAGATTCGGCCTTGGCGTAAGAAGCGTACTGACCTGATACTGCGAGGACGGCAAGCTATAGATAATGTTTAAGGGAAGCCCAGAGGTCGTTGTATTGATCAGATCGATGCCCCAGCCGCCGGCCACTAAATCCAATGCGCGATTGCTGATGTTCAGCCTGCGTCCCTTACCGATCGGCAGATTGTACAGAATGGACAATGTGTCGTTGAATGGCTGATCGTAGCTTGAGATGCCCCTCTCCGACCTTGGGTTCAGGATGTTGATGCGGGAATTATCGCCGTTATAGTTCTCCAGATGCCCGGGCGCGTTATCGATTGCCTTTGACCACGTGAAGCTATTGATGAAGTAAAGCCCCTGGCTATAGCGCTTCTCCAGCTTGACCTGCAAGGCATTATAATTTCCAAAGCCGCCGCTAAAGGCCTCTTCGATTCCAGCAAAGTTCTGATACGGACGACGCGCATTGACCGACAGGTTCTGCCCTGGGAGATTTGGTCGGGCCTGGTTGGCATCGCCGAGAATCAGCAATCCGACATCGTGATTGCCCACATAACCGATATCGAGGAGCAGATTCTTTCGAAGCTCCTGTTGAACGGTGAAGTGCCAGCTCTGGACGTAGCCAGTCCGATTGTCGGCTGGGATGTAGCGTACCTGCGTGTTAGCTGTGTTGAAAGCGGCCGCTGTTGCAAAGTTGTTCGGAAAGCCGAGGCTTGTCGGGCGAAAACAGGATCCGGGAGCATCGTTAACAGAGGTACAAGGCTTATTGGATGACTTACTGCCGTACGGTGTTTGGCCATCAATAATCGCGTCAACAACGAAGGGACCATTGTAGGCAAGCAAATTCTCACCGCCAAAGCGATTGAACTGCACGTAGCTGATCCCGTAAGCGCTGCGGATCACGGTCTTGGGTGTCACGTTGTAAGCCAAGCCGACGCGGGGCGCCCAATTGTGCGGGTCAGGGTGCACCAGTGCGCGGTTATAGAGGCTTCCGCTGGAAGCAAATAAGAGGCTCTGCGTTTGCGGACTGAAATTAGCCAGATGGTTATCGCGCTCCCACTGCGGAGTTGCGAACTCATACCGAAGACCCAGGTTCAGAGTCAGCTTTTGGCTCAGCCTGTAGTCGTCCTGCACATAGCCGAAGTACATACGCTGTCGCAGGTGCGCAACCGTGCTGTTGTTTTGCTCGTAGTGGTTGCGGAGGCCAAACATCAGATCCGCAATGCTGTAAATCTGCTGCGCATAAGCCGACGATACTGCCTGGCCACCGTTGGTTTTCGGCAAAACTGGATAGTTCGGGTTGCTGTAAACTCCGGTGTAATTATCTGTTCCGAACACCGGGTTGAAATCACTGACGGCGGTGTCGATACGCTGGTATTCGAACCCGAACTTGAGACTGTGTCGGCCCAGGATTTTCGTGTAATTGATCTTCGGATTCAGCACCAGAGGGTATTGATATTGCGGGTTGCTTCCTTGCCGCCCCAAGTTAGTCAGGCCTCCGTTCAGATTCAGTGGGTAAAGGCCGCCCGCAAACTTCGGGTCTGTCGGAAGGTTCGGCACCTGGAACGCAGCTACCGTATTGTCTAGCCCGATAGGTGTTTTGCCGCCCTCTGTGTAGGTGAAGTTCATCCGCCCTTCAAGCACGGAAGTGGGGCTGATGGTCCAGGTGGAACCAAGTACCGCCTGATGGTTGCGCGCATACACATTACCGTTGGCATTGCCGCCTGCATCGCCGGGCAGCGCTGCCGGACTGAAGATGCGTGTATTGGCCTGGCTATAGCGCGCCAGAAGCGTCAGTTTTTGGCCAAAGAACTCGTCGTAGCGAACGTCACCCTTGTCGTTGTAAACCGTGTCGGACGGCGCGCTCACAAAATTATTGTTGTTGGCTTGCCCGGGTACGCCCGGCAGATTTGGTGCCGGCAGGGCTCCCAGTACAGCCTGGGCAAAGGGCGAGATGGCGGTGGCGGGTACGACACCATTGGAGTAAGTGACGCCCGTTAGAGGATTGTAAATCGGCAACCCCAAGTTTCCGCTTCTCTGCGCGAGCGTTGGAACAGTGGCGTATTGGGTTGGGTGAGCAACACGGCGGAACCCTTCATAATCGATAAAGAAGAACGCTTTATCCTTCCGTACCGGTCCGCCGAACGCCCCACCGAACTGGTTCTGGTTGAAGGGCGTTTTCTGGCCATTGGCAGGACGGAAGAAGCCAGCAGCGTTGAAGACCGTGTTGCGATTAAACTCCCAACCCTCCCCATGAAAGGTATTGGTTCCGCTCTTCACGGTTGCATTGATTACGGCTCCGGCTGCACGCCCGAACTCGGCACTGTAATTACTCGTCTCTATGCGAAACTCGGCCAGCGCATCCGGGTTCACCTGAATCACCTGGTTTGAAAACCCCTGGTTGCTAGTGCCATAGGCATTGTTGTCCACGCCGTCTAGCAGGAAGTTATTCAGCTCACTCCGTTGACCGTTGACATTGAAGGAAGCGTCCCGGCTTGAGTCGCTCTGATTCTCAAGAGGCGACTTGGCTACTCCCGGAACCAGCAGCGTTAAATCCGCATAGTTACGCCCATTCAGAGGCAGATCGACAATCTGCCTGGGGCTGATCACTTGACTGCGCGAACTGGAGTCGGTTTCAAGCAGTGACACAGCGTCAGTGACTGTAACGTTCTGAGTGGTGGATCCTACTTGCAGCGTCAGGTCTACACGCTGGCGGGCATTCACGGTCAACTCGAAGGGAGCAGCCGTGGTGCTTTGGAATCCAGCTTGTTCGACCTGCACCGTGTATGTGCCCAGGCGCTCGTTCACAAACTGGTATGTGCCGTTCGAATCAGTGGTGGTCTTGAAGCTTACGCCGGTCTTGATGTTCTGCAATGTTACGTTGGCATTCGATATTCCGCCTCCGCTGGCATCGCGAACGGTGCCAAGAACAGTGGCCGAATCGAACTGAGCATGGAGCAGGCCAGTTAAGAGGCAGACAAACAATACGGTAGCTCGAGAAGCACGAGGGAAGATCATGATGTCGAGTTAATAAGGACTTCTCAAAGACTAAACGACGACTGTTACTACAACGTTTCCATAACATTACAAAGTACTCGGCCTTGAAAACGGCAGCTTGACTAGGTACCAAGACTGCCTTGTGGATTGAAGCTTCAATGCGATTTCGGAGTGACGGCAAAATGCGTCGTGAGACAAACACCTTCCTCAACTGCTCGGATGGTTCACGGTCTTGACTACCGAAGTTTTAGATGGAAGAGTCAGTGCTCCGCATCAGTATGGGTAATTATGTCGAACCAGACACTGACCGTCGAGGATCACCAGCATATATCTGAGTTTCAGGAAGCCGTCAACATGACCGCGAACGAACTCGAGAGATGGCTCAGAACGGAAGAATCGCTGTCTGTTGGCCAGAAAAGCTCAGAAGAGGCAGAGGCCACAGGCCACCAATCGGGTCGCAATATTGTTAAGCTTTTGCACAAGAAAAGGGCTGAGTACACGATTGATGATATCCACGAAATGCGCCGGGTGATCAGCTATGTCCACCGTCACCTGGCGCAACGTCCTGAGGGCGGTGTTTCCGAAACGCGCTGGCGCTATTCACTGATGAATTGGGGCCATGACCCGCTCAAAGATAAGCAGTGACGAGCCGTCTGTGGCTTGTAAGCACGAGAGCACTTTATGCTAACTCGGTGGCTCCTCAGCAGATGGAAGCACTGCTGTCCCGCCTTGAAGTGAACCCCTGGAGTGAGACAGCGAGTTAAGGGGGTAGTTGCCGTTCGCT
>CALMAV010000440.1:0-5039 GCA_937859895.1 uncultured Bryobacterales bacterium
CACGTCGGCGCTGGCCCGGAGGTAGAGCCGAACGTCCAGTGAAACCTGCTCATTGCGGCTGCGCCCGGTATGGATCTTTGCCGCCAGCGGACCCACTTTCTCCCCTAGCTTACGAATTACGAACGTGTGGATATCCTCGTCCGTGGCACCACGCAGGTAATCCGGGTCTTGGGCTTCTTCGCTAATCTCCTGGAACGCCGCAACCAGTTTCAGGCATTCGGGTTCGCTAAGAATGCCCTGCGCATACAGAGCGCGGGTGAAGGCCTGTGAGCCTTCCACATCGGCAAAGATCAGCTTGCCATCAAAGTGTAGTGAGCCCGAAAAGTCTTCGAATACCTTCGAAGGTCCGGACTCGAAAGTTCCGCCCCAAAGCTTCATGCGCTTACTTCTTCAGCGAAGCTTCGACCTTGATGGGCAGGCCCACAATATTGATAAAACCGAGGGCGTCCTTCTGGTCGTAGCTGGCGCCCATGGTGAAACTGGCAATGTCCAGGCTGTACAAGCTATTTGCGCTCTTACGGCTAACTGGCTCCAGGTTGCCCTTGTATAGGCGCATGGTAATCTCACCAGTCACCCGCTCGGCCACTTTGGCGAAGAATGCGTCAAGCGATTCGCGTAAAGGTGTGAACCAGAGCCCGTTGTAGACCATCTCAGCGTAGTCGAGCGCCAACTTCTGCTTGTAGTGTAGTGTTGTGCGGTCGAGCGTGAGCGCCTCTAGTTCACGGATGGCAGCCATCAGGATAGTGCCGCCAGGCGTCTCGTAGCAGCCTCGCGACTTCATCCCGACAAAGCGGTTCTCCACCAGATCAATCCGCCCAACACCGTGCTCTCCACCCAACTCATTCAGCTGTTCCAACAAAGTAACGGCACTGAGCTGCCGCTGGCCGTTCAACGAAACAGGAACACCGTGTTCGAAGCCAACCGTTACGTCAACTGGTTTATTTGGCGCATCAGCCGGGCTCTTGCTGAGCATCCAGATTCCGTCGGGAGCAGCATTGGCTGGATCTTCCAGTTCGCCGCCTTCGTGCGAGATGTGCCAAATGTTGCGATCGCGGCTGTAAATTTTAGTCGTAGATTGGGCGATAGGAACGCTGTGCGCGTGGGCATACTCAATCGCGTCTTCGCGCGAGATGATGTCCCACTCGCGCCACGGTGCAATCACCGGTAGCATGGGCGCAATTGCCTTGTAGGTTAATTCGAAGCGCACCTGATCGTTACCTTTGCCGGTGCAGCCATGGGCGAGCGCATCGCAACCGGTTTGCAAAGCCACTTCGGCCTGGCGTTTCGCTAGTAGCGGGCGGGCAATGGACGTGCCGAGCAGGTACTTGTATTCATAAACCCCACCCGAGCGAACCAGCTTCCAAAGGTAGTCCGCAACGAACTCCTCGCGCATGTCCTCGACATAAACTTCCGAGGCACCGGTTTTCAGCGCCTTCTCTCGAAGTCCATCGAGCTCTTCTCCGCCTTGGCCAATGTCTCCGCAGACGGCCACCACTGAGCAGCCATAGTTTTCTTTCAGCCACGGGATAATAATGGACGTATCGAGCCCGCCCGAATAGGCAAGCGCGACCTTTTTTGCATTTATTTTGCTCATAGATTCCCTTCATGTTGCACTAGGCAACGCGGCACAACTCTCTCGCAGAGCCTAACTCGTGGGGTGGTACGCCGGAAGTGAAGCTTCTACTGCAGCAGGGTGAGAAGAAGCGCCTTCTGGGCATGCAAACGATTCTCGGCTTGCTCGAAGACTATAGACTGCCCAGACTCAAGAACGGCATCAGTAACCTCCAGCCCGCGCTTGGCAGGAAGGCAGTGCATGAAGGCTGCATCCGGCCGTGCTTGCGCCAGTAGAGCTTCATTGACCTGATACGGAGCGAATATCTGCTCTCGCAGCTCAGCTTCATCCTCTTGGCCCATGCTTGCCCACACATCGGTATAGACCGCGTTGGCTTGCTGGACTGCTTCGAAAGCATCCGTGGTGACCTGGATGGAACCGCCGGTTTCGTCGCTCAGTTCGCAAGCAGCTTCCACGATCTCAGGTCGCGGTCCATAAGCGGCCGGGGTTGCCACAGTGCAGTGCATGCCCAGACGAGCACCGCACAATAGCAGCGAGTGGGCTACATTATTGCCATCGCCAACGTAGGCTAGCTTTAATCCCCGCAAACGTCCAAAATGCTCTCTGAGCGTGAACATATCCGCTAACGCCTGACAGGGATGATAGAGGTCCGTTAGAGCATTGACGACCGGAATCGCTGACCACTGCGCCAGCTCATCAACAGTCTCTTGGGCGTAGGTACGCGCCACAATACAATCTGTCCAACGTGCCAGATTACGGGCGATATCTTTGATCGGTTCTCGTTCGCCAACCATGCCGCTTTGAACAACACAGTCCCCGCCAAGTTGCTTGATTGCCAACTCGAAGGTCATGCGAGTTCGCAGCGATGGTTTCTCGAACAACAGGGCAAGGTAAAGCCCTTCCAAAGCACGGGCAAAACGCTGCCGGGATTGCTTCACCTGCTGTGTCAGGTCCAGAAGCCCGAGAAGCTCAGAAATGGAGAGGTCCAGGTCGTGACGAAAGGATCCCACGCTTCTGGGAACTGCTGGAAGTTGTACCTGCGCGGCCACCGAATCAGGCCTCCTCTGAATAATTATTCAACACTATGCATAATTACACAGATGCGGCGTAAGTTGCAAGCCAACCTGGGTATGTGGGTCTCGATCCAAGAGTTTGTGAACGTGAAATCGAGATCAACTACTTCAAGGTGTATCGACATATCTGCCGAGGGTCCACAATTTTAATTGATACGTCAACTCGTGGGTTGAGGCCCAACTTAATCGGAGGCTTAATATCGCTCAGTTTTGGCAGTCCGCACACCAGTAGAAACTCTTCGCTCCGTTTATCTTCTGCCAGCTGTTGATCTCGAAAATAAAACACAGGTCTTATGGCAAGAGGCCCAGCAGGTGTAACAATCACCCGATTGGTTCCTATGAGTCTAAACTCACCATTAAACTCTTGTGCTGAACTCTCTTTGAAGATTCTAGCTACGAGCGCAACTGGGCGGGGATAGCGAGCATTTGAGGCACGTGTTCTTTCTGCAAGTAGCACGTTATACAAAGCATGATAGCCATCCGAGTCGAACAAGAACTCATCCCAAGTGATCCGTCGGTCTCCGAATTTTAGCCGAATCCAATCGCTGAGATCTTGATGTGACTGAATTCGAGCTGCTAGGGCAAGTATGCCTTTAGCAGTTCTGAAGTAGGGTTTTAGAACCTCATCGGTCCGAATATATTCATGTCCTAACGGTTCTTCCTCTCGCTTGTTCTGGGGAGATCGGCGTCTCAGAGCGCCAAACCCATAAGTCTGTTTTTGTAAGGCCTCCATGAGGATGTGAAGGCGAAACTCTGCGGCCTGCCCTTGCGCAACCTTACTAAGAATAGGAACAGCATTGGGACCAATCCTACGGATCACCTGTGAGTTTGCGACAAAACGCTTCACGGTCTCTTCAATGTTGAATCGACAGTTGTCAGAATGTTGTACGTTCGGCCACAGGCTGAAATAAGCTGGAACGATGATGATCTCGTTGCCGACGGTCTTGGAATAAGCTCTAACACCTTTGACTCGACAACGGCACCAAAAGCAGACAACCTCTCCATGTGTCTCTTTCTCGAAAGCTGAAGCAGAAATGTCCTGGCCTTGATTAGACGCGAGCCGCGCACGACTCATCATTGCTCCCCGTTTAGACGCTTGCGACGGAGCGGTAGCCATTCGGCGATAGTAGCGTAAGCAGGACTGCAGGTTCTGTCGCCTACACCTTACCTACTCGACTCCGATACAGACCCGACATGATTCGAAATACCAGATCCCATTGGGAGTGATGCGCAACGTTTAAGCGAGTTTGCAGGAGTTGTAGTAGGCGAAGTGTGGCGCGATTACCGCCCTATGGCTTTCCTACTTCTTACTGGACCTGTTGGTGAGGCGTTTGATAGGCGCATGTGCATCCGTATCTTGAGGCTCTGCCGTTCGATATGCGACGTGCAGATGCGATTGGGATTTGACCCGCGCTGATCACCACTGCGACTTCCTCCATTACCTCGGCGAGTGAATAGCGCTGTTCACTTTCGCGGGGCGGAGTACAGAATTTACCGAGTTGAACGTAATCGCAGCAGTCGTGGGGATTTGAATCGACAGCCTGAATATATGCCTGTAATCCATCTGTCGTTAGCTGAAGCGTTGTGTCGCACTGGGAGCTCAACGGAGTTTCGGTGTGAACTCGAAAGCGTCTTTGCCTGTCGGCTTGCCCGTGACACTACCTGCCGCTAGCGTTCGCGATTGCCCATCCATACGCATCAGAGTCACGGAGCTCTGGTCCGCCTGGCTAATTAAGCTACTGGCGATATAACTCTGATGCTGTCAACATTGAACACATGATAGGCACAGCAAGCACGACTAGCCGAATGGAAAAATCGGAGAACGCACCTGGGCCTCTCACTCCGCGGCAGATTGCGAAGATTGCTCGTGCTCTGGCTGAACCGCGTCGCTTAGCCATTCTTAAGCAACTTGGCCAATCTTGCGATCCAGTCACTTGTAGCGCA
The DNA here is from genome assembly GCA_937859895.1 of uncultured Bryobacterales bacterium. GTDB lineage: Bacteria > Acidobacteriota > Terriglobia > Bryobacterales > Bryobacteraceae > Bog-105. The sequence continues at coordinate 4,591 of CALMAV010000440.1, forward strand.
CTAACACTGAATGGCGAAGTGAGCGCTCCGACAATTTCACATCACCTGAGGGAGTTGGAGAACGCAGGTCTAATCGAGGTAACGCGACACGGCAAGTTCGCCCATTTAACACTGCAACGCCCGGTGCTGGAAGCCTACCTCAGTTCCCTTCGCGAGATCCTGTAAACCTTCATACCTGAATCAAGGGGGAACCACTTGGTACTGGAGGTGGGGGTTGAACCCACATGAGAAGTGAATCCCGCGGGATTTTGAGTCCCGTGCGTCTGCCAATTCCGCCACTCCAGCACACTAGGTCGACTGTTTGACAGTATATCAACGCTTTCCTAACGACACTTTCCAAGGCCGGCAAAGCCGAAATTGTAAGCTCATTAAAACTCAGCAGTAGCTGTTCTTTGCGCGTGTTATACTCCCGCGGAAGGTATATCAGATGCAAATTGCTAAACGAGCGC
>CALMAV010000440.1:5049-5761 GCA_937859895.1 uncultured Bryobacterales bacterium
TGAGTCCCGTGCGTCTGCCAATTCCGCCACTCCAGCACACTAGGCCGACTGTTCGACAGTATATCAACGCATCTGCCAAGCAAAGCCAACGGCCCGAAGCAGATTGTAAGCTCAGCAAAATTAGGAGTTGGCAATGCTTCCGCGTGTTATACTCCCGCGGAAGGTATATCAGATGCAAATTGCTAAACGAGCGCTGGCTGCGACAGGCCTTTCGGGAGCCCTCCTCGCTCTCTCAAGCTGTGCTCCGCTGCCACACGAACCAACTGAGAAGTATGTTCTCGTCACGACTAATTCAAAGCTGCCCTATTGGCAAATTGCCTTAGCCGGTCTGAACCATGCCGCCTCCGAGATGAAGGTTAAGGCGGAACTAGTAGGTCCAGACACTTACGACGTTAAACTCGAACACGATGAATTTCAACGTGCTGTTAGCCAGAAACCTTCCGGCATTCTGATCTCGGCAGCTGACGCAGCCGTCATGACGCCGGACATCAATGCAGCTCTCGCTCAAGGCATCCCGGTAATTACAATGGACTCCGACGCGCCTGACAGTAAGCGCTTGTTCTTTGTCGGAACCAATAACTACAATGCAGGTACACTGGGCGGCCACCTCACTTCCAAGCTTCTGAACGGAAAGGGCAACGTCGTTGTTTTTACTATTCCTGGCCAGTTGAACCTGAAAGATCGTTTGCATGGATATGAGGACGCTTTTGCC
>CALMAV010000440.1:5771-7316 GCA_937859895.1 uncultured Bryobacterales bacterium
TCACTCAAGTGGTTGACATGAAAGGCGACCCCACCGTAGCGTTTGACGCAGCCAAAAAGCTGATCGACAGTAAAGCTAAAGTAGATGCTTTTGTTTGCCTGGAAGCAGTCGCGTGTCCGGAGGTCGGTGAAGTTGTAAACCGCGCGGGCATGGGCGGGAAGGTCGCTATCGTGGCCATGGACACCGATCAGCGCACTATGGACTGGATACAGAAGGGCGTAATCTCAGCGACTATCGGGCAGAAGCCGTACACGATGGGCTACTTCGGAGCCAAGATGCTCGATGAAATTCATCATCACCCGCCAACTCCGCTTTCGAATAACTGGGCCCAGAATCCCCGGTCGCCGCTCCCGACCTATATCGATACGGGGTCCTTTGTAGTAGACAAAGATTCCGTTGCTTCTTATAACGACCAGACCAAGGCTGGCTCGTAAAACGTCCTAGATGAGCGGGGCGCTTAATCAAGTACGCCCCGCTTATGTGCCTACGGGCTAGTCGTTGGGGTTTCTGGTCTCGCCCGTGTCGGCTGCCCAATCTTCAGCGGGAGAATCAGGCAAGCCTGTTAGACCCAATCGCCCATCGTTAGCTTCCATGATTTCCATCCCGTCACTGGAATCGGAAATCTCCTGTTCTGCGTCAAAGCTGCTTCCCGGGATTGATGAGATGGACGTTTCCCCGCCTAGGCTTGTCGGATCTATCGTTCCCCCGCCTGTGCCCGGTTGGAGGTCATCGGGAGCTGCTACGTCCTCCCCTGTATCCTCTCGATCTCCGCGCTTGATTCCACCGTCATTGGGCCCTGCATATAGGACCGAGTTACTGGGCCAATACGGCGGTTGGTCCAGAAATGGCATGTTGTTGGTTTGTATGTAACTGGGCTGAATGTGCATAGCCGTTTGACCTCCGCTTTCCCATAACGTTACGCTTGTTCGGCCGACAACGGTAGTGAATGGCAGCTCAAAATCCGGGCACCATTCGCTCGTGTTACAAATGCAACTGGACTGCCCTCGTGCATTTGGCTCGCCTGATTGTTTCTGCGCTTCTTCTCCTTGTCGGCCTGGCTCAGCTGGGCAGTGCTCAGTTCGCTGATGTTTCCCCGAACCCTGACCCATCAGCCCACATTCTTGACCTTATTCACCAGTATGCCGAGCGCTATGTTTCCAGCCTGCCTAATTTCACTTGCGAACAGGTCACTGAGCAGTATCGGTCACAACGAAAAGGCAACCATTGGAAGCAGTTGGACACGTATACTTCCAAGCTGATCTTCGCGGACGGCTCTGAGCAGCGCTCACTTGAGGGTGTAAATGGCCGCCGTGTTGGGCCGGGTTCGCATCGGGCATTCCACCGACCGCTGACGACCGAGGGTGAGTTTGCTATTTTGATCTCCAATGTCTTCGGAGAGGAGAGCCATGCCAGCTTCGAGTGGCAGGGGTGGCAGCAACTACGGAACCAGCATGTAGCCGTGTTTAGCTACAGCATCGACCGTGATCATTCAACAGTCAAGCTCAGTCTGCCCGGTTTAGCCGCGGCCATTGTTCCCTACCATGG
>CALMAV010000441.1:0-2702 GCA_937859895.1 uncultured Bryobacterales bacterium
CTGACTGCCGGAGTCATAAAATGCAAGGTCATCAGCGCTCTTACTCCAGTTATTCCACTTAGTAGGAGCCGCTCAACACCTGCACCATCGGCGGTTCGAAAAAAGGCGCCTACGTTGTACAAACTTCGTACATTGTCCAGCAGTATTGAGACTGGAAGCCGAATTCCTTGGTAGGGTGACGCCGCTGCCGTCGCCAGGAAAGGCAGTCTCTCCATGCGCTTACCATTTAAGCCGGCCGGTTCAGCCCGGCGCGCTTCCACATCTCGTCTACGCGGCTCACCACCGCGGGCGACATTTTTATCACATTGGGCCAGCGCCGGTTGAAGCCTTCTGACGGCCACTTTGTCGTAGCATCGATCCCCATCTTGGAACCGAAGTTGGGCAGCCGGCTTGAGTGGTCCAGCGAATCTACCGGGCCTGTCACGAATTCGATATCGCGCTGTGGATCGATGTTGTTCAGCGCCTGCCACGCTACGGTCGCTACATCCTGCACATCTACGTCCTCATCGACAACTACGACGCACTTGCTAAACATCGCCTGACCCGTTCCCCAAATTGCATGCATCACTTTGCGCGCATGACCCGGGTACGATTTGCGGATTGAAACCAGAATCAAGTTATGAAAGACGCCTTCGGCCGGCATACATATGTCGCGTACCTCGGGAAGCTGCATTCGCATAAGCGGGAGGAAGATGCGCTCAATTGCCTTCCCCATGTAGAAGTCTTCCATGGGAGGCGGCCCGACAATGGTTGCTGCATACACCGGGTTCTTGCGCCGTGTCACACATTCCACGTGGAACACGGGGTACTCGTCATCCAGTGAGTAAAAACCAGTGTGGTCGCCGAACGGTCCCTCGCGCCGCATTTCGCCAAGGTTGAGATAACCTTCCAAAACAATCTCGGCGTTTGCCGGCACTTCGATGTCTGACGTTTCGCACTTCACCATCTCAACTGGCTTGCCTCGCAGGAATCCGGCAAACAGCATCTCGTCAATAGCGGGCGGCAGTGGCAGGATAGCCGAGTACATGGTCACCGGGTCCGACCCGATTGCTACAGCCACCGGCATACGAGTTGTCTTCCCTTCCACCGCCAGTCGTCGGTAATGTTCCGCGCCCTGCTTATGCTTCTGCCAGTGCATGCCCGTTGTCTGCCCATCGAATACTTGCATCCGATACATGCCGCAGTTCCGTTTGCCAGTGTCGGGATTCTTGGAAAACACCATCGGCAGAGTAATGAACGGCCCGCCATCGCCCGGCCAGCAGTGCAGCACGGGGTAATCCTTCAACGAAAAACCTTCTCGCTGGATTACTTCCTTGCATGGGCCGTCATTCACCATTTTGGGGAACATAGCGGCTACTTCGCCAAGCTTCGGCAGCATTTTCAGCTTGTCGAACAACGACTCCGGCTTTTGCAGTTCCATAAAGCCCGTGATGCGTTCGGCTACTTCGTCTATCTTGGACACCCCGAGTGCCATCTCCATACGTCGCATGCTGGCGTAGGCATTCAATAGCACCGGAAAATTCGATCCCTTGGCTTTCTCAAACAGCAGAGCCGGACCGCCTCCCTTCACCGAGCGATCGGCAAACTCGGTCATCTCCAAATAGGGATCTACCTCGAACGCGATGCGCTTCAACTCTCCCGCGCGCTCTAGCGCACGAATAAATTCACGTAAGTCAGTAAACGCTGGCATTCGGCTACACCCATTATCATGAGAAGGAAATGAACATGCGAACAGCGCTGGTAACGGGTGCCAGCCGTGGCATCGGAGAAGCATGCGCACGCACCCTTGCCGCTGCTGGATATCGAGTTATATTGGCGGCACGCTCGCGTGAGAAACTGAACGCCATTGCCGAAGAGCTCAGAACAGGCGGTGCAGAAACCTTTGCGGTGGAAATGGACCTCAGCAGCACTGATTCCGTTAGCTCTGCCGTTTCCAAAGCTTTCAAGGAGTTCGGTCGGATAGACATTCTGGTCAACAACGCTGGTATTACCAAAGACGGTCTGGCTGTGCGCATAAAAACAGACGACTGGAATTCAGTGATGCAGACTAACCTGAGCGGCGCCTTTCATGCCATCCAGCAAGTGCTGCCCGGCATGATGAAAGAGCGTTGGGGCCGGATTATCAACATCGCCTCCGTTGTTGGTGAAATGGGCAACGCTGGCCAGGTAAACTACGCTGCATCGAAAGCCGGCTTAATTGGTCTCACGAAGTCGCTTGCGCAGGAAGTGGGCAGTCGCAACATCACCGTCAATGCTGTGTCACCCGGCTTTATCGAAACCGAGATGACCGAACACTTATCCCCTGAGCTAAAGGAAAAAATGATTGCGCAAACGCCTGTGCGACGCATGGGAACTGCGGCGGAGATTGCCCATGCGGTTAAGTTTCTCGCGAGCGACGAAGCCAGTTTCATCACCGGTCACGTCCTTTCTGTGAATGGCGGCATCTACATGTAGTGCGGTCCTGGGACGAATTCCATCCCGGAGGTTCGCGTTGAAACTATGCCACCTAACACCGTAGCTCCTACTGCTCACCGTGACAGCCGCTTCAAGCTTGGCCTGGTACAGATGAGTTGTTCACCCGATCCTGAGGACAACCTAGCCAAGGCTATCGAAGGCGTGAAGAAAGCCGCCTCGCAAGGCGCTGAGATTGTCTGCCTTCAGGAGCTGTTCCGCAGCCAGTACTTCTGCCGTGAGGAGAACGC
>CALMAV010000441.1:2712-4702 GCA_937859895.1 uncultured Bryobacterales bacterium
CGAACTCTTTGACTTGGCTGAACCCATTCCCGGCCCTTCGACCGAGGCACTTAGCACCGTAGCCAAAGACCTACAGGTATCTATTGTTGCCTCACTATTCGAAAAACGGGCGCAGGGTTTGTATCACAATACAGCCGCGATTATCGACGCCGATGGATCCCTTATCGGCCGTTATCGCAAGATGCACATCCCCGACGATCCGCTGTACTACGAGAAGTTTTACTTCACCCCTGGCGACCTCGGCTTTCAAAACTTCGAGACTCGCTACTCGCGTATCGGCGTTCTAGTCTGCTGGGATCAGTGGTATCCAGAAGGCGCGCGCATTACCAGTCTCCAGGGCGCAAATGTGCTCTTTTATCCCACGGCAATCGGCTGGCACCCGTCTGAAAAAGCTACCTATGGCGAAGCACAGCTGGATGCCTGGCGAACGGTGCAGCGTGCACATGCTATTTCCAATGGTGTTTTCGTAGCGGCTGTCAATCGCGTCGGTTTTGAAGGTCCTGCGGAAAGCGGCCTTGAGTTCTGGGGTAACTCCTTTGTCTCCGATCCATTCGGTCGCGTTCTGGCCCAAGGATCCGCCTCCGAGGAGGAGATTCTAGTTGTCGAATGCGATCCAAAAGCCATGGACGAAGTTCGTCGTAATTGGCCCTTTCTGCGCGATCGCCGTATCGATGCTTACTCGCCCATAACTCAACGGTGGCTCGACTAAACAATGAGTAGTCCCGGGCTTCCCACCTTTCGAATGCCGGCTGAGTGGGAGCCGCATGAAGCAACGTGGATAGCATGGCCTCACGAAGAAACAGACTGGCCCGGCAAATTCGATTGCATCCGCTGGACGTATGGCGAAATTGTTCGTCATCTGACGAGCGTCGAGAAAGTTCGGATTCTTGTACAGAGTGCAGATGCACAGGAGACTGCCCGTGCCACGCTCGCTCAATGCAATGCCGACCTAGCGGCAGTAGAATTTTTCAAGCTGCCTACTAATCGCAGTTGGACACGCGATTATTGCCCTATCTTTGTCCGCGACGCCAGCAGCACCCGTACGCTTCTGAACTGGGAGTTCAATGGCTGGGCCAAGTATGGAAACTCGCAAGGTGACGACGCTGTTACGGCTGCTCTTGCTTCGGAGTTGGATCTGCCCTTGTACACTCCGCTCTGGGAAGGAAAGCGGGTAGTTCTCGAAGGCGGCAGCATCGACGTGAATGGCGCAGGAACTATCCTCACAACTGAAGAGTGCCTGTTAAGCAGCGTTCAAGCTCGAAATCCCGATCTCTCACGCGCGGATCTCGAATTGATTTTCCGCACTTATCTTGGCGCCTCTCACACTCTCTGGCTGCGCAACGGCATAGCCGGTGACGATACGCACGGGCACGTTGATGATCTGGCCCGCTTCACCGATAGCCGTACGGTTGTCATCGCTACTGAAAACAATCGAAACGAAGCCAATTACGAACCGTTGCTGGAAAACTTGCAGCTGCTGCGCGAAATGAAGGATCAGGATGGCCGCCTTCTCCGGGTTGTTACGTTGCCGATGCCCGCGCCTGTTTACTTTGACGAGCAGCGATTGCCGGCGAGCTATGCCAACTTCTACATCGCCAATAAACTGGTCCTTGTACCCACCTTCAACGACCCGAACGACCGTGTCGCGCTGAATAAGCTGGCTGAGCTGTTCCCCAAGCACCAGGTTGTCGGCATAGCTTGCACCGATCTTGTACTTGGCCTCGGTACGCTTCATTGCATGACGCAGCAACAACCTGGCTGAACTGTGTTCTTAACCTTCATTGCCGCTCTTCCCGTTGCGATTTGGACGTATCTGCTGACCACTCGCGCAGGCTACTGGCAAATGCGCAAGCATCTCCTTCCTCCAGTTGCATCCCACCCTGAAGCTCCTACGGTAGTTGCCATTGTTCCCGCACGCAATGAAGCGGACGTAATCGGTGAGTGCTTGCGTTCGTTGCTTCCTATCCGAACAGTATTGGTGGACGACGGC
>CALMAV010000442.1 GCA_937859895.1 uncultured Bryobacterales bacterium
CACTGGAGACAACTGCGGCTGGCCTTGTCAAGGCCCTAATTTACACTCTGAATTTACGCGGCCAGGTCCGCAGCAGCTTGTGCTCAGTGAGCGTTCGCGGCTGCCAAGATATTTGAGCAATATGTCTTGTGAGCGACGCTGCCTTCGTCTACCACATATATCCGCAAACGTCAGAGAAAGAATCGTGAGCTGATCTGACAATTTGGCTTGTCGTAAATTTCTCTATTCCAGGCTTCGACACAATTAGCTTTCCGTGGACGCGTCCGTTTTCAACATCAACTCGGCATCCATCGGGTAGGGTGGACATGCTATCCCCATTGAAGTAGCATTCGTTCACGAGCCGCCCGTCTTGCAAGATGACAATGCCCTTTGAGTCAGGACCTGAGCACCTCTGGCTTGGCAAGCATTGCGAAGGTGAGAAGCGGAACAAGGGCTCGCACAGCTCATTACGGTCGGATCACGGTTCTCCCGGGGGACCGCTGTCTGCGGCCTTGGTCACGACTGAACCTCATTATTTCGAAGTGACTTCAATCCAGAGACCAGGACCGACCTGACCAGTCGGTGCTATTTGAGACCGCACTACTCTTTTTTTCAGGTAGGCAAGTACTGGTTTCTAGCAAATGCGCGGGTACGCTCGTATTTCTCGTGTAACATTGAAAAGCTAGATCGAAGCGTCCTCCTTCAGCCCCTCTTGCCTACTTCCGATTTTCGTCCCTCCACACAGACAGCGCAATCCTCTGTTGGCCTGCGCCTTGAAAGGAATCCTAGCGTGACCGTACACCTTATTAATCCAAGCGATATCACATTTGGCACTGCCGTTATTACTCCACGATGGCTGTATGTGCTGGCTTCGGCAACACCCGCCATCTACGGTGCGCCCCGAATTTGTGACGAAACTCTGGAGTTACTTGATCCGGAAACCATTCAGCCGGGTGATGTCGTCGGCATTGGCATTCATACAGGAAACGCACTGCGAGGCTACCAGGTTGGCAAGATGGCGCGTGAGCGAGGTGCCTGGGTAATTTATGGCGGTATCCACGCGACCCTCTATCCCGATGAGGCAATGGAATTGGGCGGCGCACACTCGGTGGTGAAAGGCGATGGCGACGTTGTGTGGGCGACAGCTGTCAACAACTGCGTCAACAACACTCCAGTGCCGCTCTACGACGGAGGGCGGATCGAAGCCGATCAGTTTCTGCCTGCACGGTGGGATCTGATGCCCGAAGGCCGCTACATGTGGGCTTCTGTGCAGACCGTTCGCGGCTGTGCCAAGCACTGCTCGTTTTGCTCGGTTTGGCGTACTGACGGGCAGAAACCTCGCCAGCGTGCGTCCGACGGCGTGATTGCTGAAATTGTCCAGCTCCGGCGTAAGGGCTTCCGCTTTATTGCGTTAGCTGACGACAACTTCTATCCTGTTACGCTTACTGATCTTAAGCTCGCCGAGCGCCAGGGCAACGCAGCGCGCCTGGCCCAATTGAAAGCAACCCGCGCAGAACGCTTTAACTTAATGGAGCGTCTGGCTAAGCTCCCCAAAGACATGGTGTTTTTCACTCAAATCACCATGGAGGCCGCCGAGGATACTGAGTTTTTGGAGGCCATGCGTAAGGCTCGGATCAGGGGAGCGCTGGTTGGCGTGGAAGCTGTCACTGCAGAAGGATTGAAGGCTGTCTATAAGGACTTCAACCTTTCAGGTGACAACCTCGTAAACCAGCTAAAAACGTTCCGCAAACACGGCGTTCACGTTCTCGGATCTTTTATCTTCGGCCTGCCGACTGATAAGCCGGACACGTTTGAAGCCACAGCCGCTTTGGCCCAGAAAGCGGACGTCACCTTTGCCCAGTTCGTAATGATGACTCCCTTCCCAGGTACCGTTGATTTTGAACGTTGGGAGAAGGCGCAGTCTGAAAATCCAACGTTGATTGATGGCGTTCCCATAACGCGTTACTGGCTCATCCCGGCCCACAAAAGGCCAAAGATGTTTACGCCGCACCCAAGCATGAGTTCCGATGAGATTCGCGAACGGACGCAAGGGGTCTGGGACCGCTTTTACAATTGGACCAATATCTGGAAGCGTTCCGACTGTGTAGTCTCGCTTCGCGGGCGCCTGGCGTTCCTCTTCATTTCCAAACTGTATCGCCAGATGTACGCTAAAACAGGAATCAGTAGCGATAGCGCGCGCAAAAATCGGGCAACGCTCATTTCCCGTTTGATTGCTGTCCCTTGCCGGCGACTGTTTCAGGCCAAGCCAATGCCGAATTTGGAAATGCCAGCCAGTATGCCTCTTGAACAGCCAGCCTTCCCCATTTTGCGCTGAAAGGTACGGGCGCTAACCTCGTCGAATCCGGATATTGCGGAAGCTGACAATCTCAGCGCCGTGATGTTGAAATGCAATGTGTCCGCTATTCGCTTGCATGAATAGCGGCACATCCTTGAACTTACTCGCCGCAATCAGGGCTTTGATCTCCGACCCGCCGTATTGATACTTCACGACCTTTTTCTCGTTGAGCCAGTGCTCAACTGTTCGTCCGTGAACGACCAGCCGCCCTGTATTCCACTCTCCCGCAGGATGGATGGTCTTGTTCGTTGGAGCAATCAGATCATACAAAGCACCTGCAGAACGTTTGGGGCTGAGCTTACTGTCCGGGTTATTTTCGTCGTCGATTAATTGCATCTCAGGGCTGGTCTCCCATGCATACCGGGCGTTTTCTTGAACGCAATACAGCACACCGCTGTTGCCGCCTTCGGTCATCCGCCAATCGAACCGAAGATCGAAGTCAGTGAATTCTTTTTTACTGAGAAGATCCCAAGCCCCATAGTGTCCACCGGGAACGGTGGTCAGCGTATCGGCTTCTACTTTCCAGTGGCCAGTCGGGAATGCTTCCTGCTTGTAACCGCGAAAGGCATCGGTTGAGTGTCCATTGAAGAGCACGGTCCATCCTTTGTCAGGATGAGACTCAAACGCACTAGTCAGCAGCCCGGCCGACAACCCAAACGTCAAAAGAACAATACGAATCGAAGCCATGCTGCGCTCCTGCATTGTAAGCGAAGACCGTGAATGAGAGAAACGGGTGAATGAGAGGGACGGCCTGACTTGAGGAGTTCGCAAAAATCGTCAACCTGTGCCAGCTGTCTGCTGAGTTCGATGAAATTGGCCTGAAAGAGCCGAAGCCGAGCTACATCAATATGGGACGTCCAAGGCCAGAGCGTATCTAAGCAACCTCCACATTGTCTGTCAGGAGCCAAAGCCACGTCACGCGACGTGAATAGTGAAACGTGCGCTAGTCGTGCGTTCCCTCTGTTAAGTGAGCGATCCTTGTAGAACGGATAGCGTCGTAAGCGAGTTTGGCTACTCGATTCACAATCGTGAATCATCGAGAAGCGCAGACTGCTATGAGGGCTTCGCACAGTATCTCAATTGCTCAAGTCAGACGCGAGTGGTTTGCAACTGAGCAAGAGATTAGAAGTTTATCGCGCACGAGGCGTCTTGTCGGAAAAGACGATCAACTTCAGTCCACAAAATTGGGCGAGTTTCCATCGCGGGCAGGCAGGGCTGCTGCTGAGCGCGGGTTTGTTGCCTATAAACGAAGGCGCTGCACTCTGCCACGGATTGGCAGCACTAGCTTAGGCTGGGTGCCCCCAATCCTGGCGGCCGTAGAAGTTACTCTGTAGAGACACGACCAAATCGGCTTATTGTTACTGAAAAGCCCCGGCCGGTAAATATCGCAACTTTGTTCCACGTATGCTGTCAACACAGGAGAGCAACCAAGTGCCAGTCACCGAATCCACAACTTTAGAAGATCTCTGCATCAATACAATCCGCTTTCTTTCAGCCGATGCTGTTCAGCAGGCCAACTCGGGCCATCCCGGCCTGCCGATGGGCGCCGCGGCCATGGCCTACACACTGTGGACCAAGTACTTAAAGTTCAACCCCAAAGATCCACTTTGGTTTGATCGCGACCGTTTCGTTCTATCGGCCGGCCACGGTTCCATGTTGCTGTACAGCCTGCTGCACCTGACCGGCTACGATTTGTCGCTGGACGATCTGAAGCGCTTTCGCCAGTGGGGTAGTAAAACGCCAGGGCACCCCGAACGTGGGCACACCGTCGGCGTTGAGGTCGCTACTGGCCCACTAGGGCAGGGGCTGAGCAATTGCGTTGGCATGGCCATGGCCGAGGCTTGGTTCTCGGCGCGCTTTAACCGTCCAGGTCATACCCTGGTCGATCACCATACTTATACGATCTGCGGCGATGGCGATCTGATGGAAGGTGTCACCCAGGAAGCAGCCTCGCTTGCCGGCCATTTGCGCTTGGGCAAGCTGATTGCGCTCTATGACCAGAACCACATTTCACTAGCTGGGACCACGAGTCTGACCTTTACCGAAGACGTCGGCATGCGCTTCGAAGCTTACGGATGGCAGACCATTCACGTCAAGGAAGGAAACGACGTGGAAGCCATTGCTGCGGCCATCAAACAGGCGCAGGAGGAGACGAACAAGCCTTCGCTGATCTTAGTTCGTACCCATATCGGATATGGCAGCCCCAAGAAGCAGGACACCTTTGAAGCGCATGGCAATCCGTTAGGTGAAGACGAGTTGCTGGCTGCTAAGAAAGCACTTGGTTGGGCCAGTGAAGAAAAATTCTATTTGCCCGAAGACGCAGTGAAGTTCTACCGCGAAATCGGCAGCAAGGGAGCAAATACCCAGAGTGAATGGCAGACCCGCCTGGCGGCTTACAAGAGCGCTTTCCCAAAAGAAGGCGAGGAGTTCGAGAGTTTTCTGTCTGGCAAGCTGCCGTCCAACTGGAATGCCGATTTGCCTACCTGGAAGCCGGAAGATAAGCCCCTAGCTACTCGTGCGGCCGGCGGCCAAGTGATGAATGCACTGGCCAAGACGATCAACAACCTCGTCGGTGGTTCAGCTGACTTGAATCCTTCCACCAACACAGCCCTAAAGGGCAAGGGCGACTTCCAACCACCGGAGATGGGCGGACCATCCAGCGCTGGTGCGGTGGGCGGAGTCTGGGGCTATGCCGGAGACAATGTTGCCTTCGGTGTTCGTGAACATGCCATGGGCGCGGCGGTAAACGGCATGGCTGCGCACGGTGGCTTGTTGCCCTTTTCAGCCACCTTCCTGGTCTTCTCCGATTACATGAAGCCGGCCGTTCGCCTTGGTGCGCTCAGCAACTTGAAAGTTTTCTACGTGTTTACTCACGACAGCGTTGCCGTTGGTGAAGACGGCCCCACCCACGAGCCGATTGAACAGCTGGCAGGTCTACGCGCGATACCAAACCTGAATGTTATGCGCCCGGCCGACGCTACCGAAACGGCGCAGTGTTGGGCATACGCCATTGACCACGACGGGCCCACGTTGTTTGCACTTACGCGACAGAATGTGCCACACCTGGACCGCAGCAAAGCCAAGAATATCGACGTCTCGAAGGGCGCGTATATTATCTCGGAAGCTGACGGAGGTTCGCCCGAAGTGATTCTCATCGGGGCCGGCTCAGAAGTCTCGCTCTGTACTAAGGCGCAGGAGAAGTTAACCGGCTATGGGGTGAAAGCTCGCGTAGTTAGCTTCCCCAGCTTCTTACTTTTTAATAAACAAGAAGAGAGTTATCGCGAAACCATCCTGCCAAAGTCAATTAAGAAGCGCGTAACCGTAGAGGCTGGTTCCACCATGGGTTGGTATCGGTTCGCGACTGACGAAGGCACAACCATCGGTATTGATCACTACGGGGCCTCTGCGCCCGGAGACGTCATTATGAAAGAGTTCGGCTTGACTGCCGAGCATGTCACCTCTGCTGCTTTGCGATTGCTCGGTCGTAACGAGGATGCTGATAAAGAACTCGGCAACCAAGAAACAACCAACGTGCAGGCTACAGCTCCTCACGAGGGTCACTCGTAATCTGTAACGGATTTGAAATAAACCTGCGCTGATTCGGTGCCTGGGCGAATCTAACCGTTCGTATGGCGTACCACTTGAGCGCAGGTTCCAAACCTCTTGCAATTCAGATTCAGGAGATTTTTGTCGCGGAACTATCGTCAGCTTCCGCCAAATTGAACGACAGTTCAGAGGGTGACCGTGACTCCCGTATTCACCAAGCTCGCAAGAGCATCAAAAGAGCCCGTGCAATTCTTCGTCTAGTGCAGGAGCAGCTAGGCGCTCGGGCTTTTGCTCGGGCTAATAAGCAGCTTCGAAGCATAGCCCAAAGCATCTCGGGACTTCGTGATGCTCAGGTTGTTCTAGAGACGTTTGATTCCATTAGTCAGCACGCAGCAATTCGAAAAATACTGGAAGAGCAGAAGGCTGCCCTTGAGCAGGGTAAGCTTGCCGATACCTTGCTGTGGGCGCAGAAAAAGCTCGAGTCGCTACAGACTACTCTCAGTGATTTGAAGCTAGACGGAGACGGGTTGGTGCCGTTAGAATCCGGACTCGTTAGCTTTTACCGGCAAGGGCGCAAAGCTATGTCGTGTGCTCATGATCGCCCATCACCTGTTCGGCTTCATGACTGGCGTAAGCGCGTTAAGGATCACTGGTATCACGTGCGTCTGCTTTCCGATAATGAAGTCGCTGGGCTTGCCGGTCGTGTAGCAGATCTTCGAAAGTTGGAAACTTTGCTAGGGGACGCACACAATCTGCATGTCCTCCGCAGCGTCCTGAAGCCGATTGACGAGGCTACTTCACTACTGCCGTTAATTGAGGCCCGCGAGGCAGATCTTGAGGATCAGGCATTTGAGTTGGGAGCTCAACTTTACGAAACGAAGCCAAAAGCCTTTCGCCTTCTACTACGGCAGGTTTTCGCGCAAGGGCCAGCCATTCGCAAGCCGGTTAAATCCAAAGCTGGGGCACTTCGCCCGCAAATTGTTGCTTAGCCCACTACGTTGTTCGGCGAGGATTCACCTTCCTCACACTTTGTAACGGTCTAAATGTAAGGTTCTATACTCCTATCTTTCAAATTCGAGTTACTTATCAGCTGCAAAGTTACTCTGACAGGAGTAACTTATTAGCTGGTAGTTCATCTAGTCGTTGAGGCCCGTATAAGTGCGCATAGTGGATGTTCGTCAGACAGTAGTTCCCATTTCTTCACCGTAATTCAAATGGCCGCTACGCGGAGAGTGGGCTGATGGAGGAGCGTTTCTTGCCGCGGCTGCGCGAAGCAGATCCCCATAGCTTATTGAACGATGCCGGTGATAACCTCGACCCCGAGCGTGTCTGGGCCGCAATGATGAAAGACGAAAAGCCAGGCGGCCATGGGGAACGTTGTGTTGCAGTTGGTGCGATTGATATGGCGGTTTGGGATGCAACCGCAAAGATTGCTCAAAAGCCACTGTTCCGCTTGCTTGCCGAACGGTTCGGTCGTCAGGCCGATCCTAACGTCTTCATCTACTCCGCGGGAGCCTACTATCAACAGGGCAAAGGCGTTAAAGAGCTCTGCGCTGAGATGCGATGCTTTCTCGATGCAGGTTATACCGTTGTCAAGATGAAAATTGGCAATAGTCTTGACGAGGACAGGCCGCGGATCGAGGGCGTGCTGAAGGAGTTGGATGGCAAAGCAAAACTTGCCGTTGATGCCAACGCCAAGTTCAAGCTGGACGAAGCGCTCGCCTACGCGAAAGCTCTGCAACAGTATCCTCTGTTCTGGTTCGAAGAGCCTGGAGATCCGCTCGATTTCGAAGTGCTGAAAGCTGTAGCCGAAGCCTATCCCGGGCCATTGGCAACGGGAGAAAATTTATTCAGTCACAGGACGCACGCAACTTGCTGCGTTACGGCGGTATGCGAAAAGATCGTGACTGGCTTCAGTTTGACCCAGCCCTTGCCTATGGTTTAACGGAGTATCTGCGAACGCTGAAAGTTGTTGGCGACGAAGGCTGGGATCTCTCGCGATGTATTCCTCACGGGGGTCACCAAATGGCACTGAACCTTGCAGCTGGACTTGGCTTGGGCGGCAATGAAATTTACCCCGGTCTCTTTCAACCCTTTGGCGGATTCCCAGATCAGGTCCGGGTGGAGAACAGCCGGCTCGTCATGCCTGAGCTCCCAGGCATTGGCTTTGAAGGCAAAGCTGACCTAATTGGAATTATGCGCCAGCTTCTGTGATAGCAGCGCTGAAGCACACACGTTAGTACTGCTGCCCATTGGTGATTGCATGGCGTTTGTACACCCGCGAACGTCTAACGCGCCCGATTAACCTTTTACCTCAAACACTTGCTGTTTAGAGAAACGGAGATTACTTATTAAGTGGAAACAGATCGATTCCAATCCCAGGACGTTTGCATTGATTTTCCAAACGGGCGATGAAGTGAACGAAGGTCTGATCAATTTTGCGAAAGAGCAGAACCTTTCGGATGCGAGTTTCAAAGCCGTTGGAGCGTTGCAGTCAATCAAGTTGTGTTGGTATAACCCCCGAAACAAAGAGGAGTATGCGACCTCGGTTGAATTGAACGAGCAGGTGGAACTACTCTCGTTAATCGGCGACGTTGCGCAACAAGAGGGCAAGCCCATTGTGCATGCGCACATGGTTGTAGGACGCTTTGACGGAACTACTGCAGGCGGGCATCTGATACACGCTGTTGTACGACCGACATGCGAGGTCTTCCTCGTGAAATCGCCCTTGCA
>CALMAV010000443.1:0-540 GCA_937859895.1 uncultured Bryobacterales bacterium
GTTTGATGTGAACGTCCTTGGTCTTATTCTTGCTACACAGGAGGCCGTGAAGCTGATTGGCCCGCAAGGCGGTTCTATCGTCAACATCAGTTCTATTGTTGGGGTGATGCCAATCGCGCAGGCCTCTGTTTATAGCGCAACAAAGGCGGCTGTGGACGCTATAACGGTTTCACTATCGATTGAGCTAGGGCCGAAAAAGATTCGCGTGAACTCTGTAAATCCTGGCATGGTTGAGACCGAAGGCACGGCTGGCTTTATGGAAAGTGACTTCCGCAAGGATACAGAGTCGAAAACTCCGCTCGGCCGCATTGCGCAACCGAGTGATATAGCCACCGCGGTCGTATTCTTTGCCTCCAACGACTCCGGTTGGGTTACCGGTCAAACGCTGATCGTTTCGGGCGGACAACGTCAGTAATTGATGGATCGACCGTTCCTAAATCAAGCTGGAAGTCACAGGTAGATAGATCCAATAATGCATCGGTATTGCTTACTCCACTTCTAGTACCAGAAAATGGCTAATTTCGATTTGCTTTCGGCCAC
>CALMAV010000443.1:550-2868 GCA_937859895.1 uncultured Bryobacterales bacterium
CCCGTTAGTACCACGGGAGCGCAAATTTGTAATTTGCTTTCGGCCACAATAGTGGAGCTTGCAACTTTACCAGTCTGATACCGAACGGACCCATGCTCGCCTCGCCGGTGGGTTACCCCTTCGCATCCGGAGTCTGCTCACCGGCGACTCCGGGTGCGTTATCGGCCTGTGCCTGCTTCCCCTGCTGATCCACATTCCTGCGTGGATTCAAAAGCTTACCTCCAATCCGTTGTACTTTACGGCAGTACTTTCTACTCACCACCGTCGCGGCATCCTTGCCGGCCTGCCGTTCATTGATCCAAACGCTGGCTACACCATTCAGGCTCTCGGGAAGTTATCAGCTGATACTTGGCTAAGTGGTCACGTCCCTTGGTGGAACTCCTACATGGGTGCAGGGGTACCACTGGCAGCAGAGATGCAACCGGCCTCTTTCTATCTGCCGTTTGTGCTGCTGCTCCACTTTCAAAGCGGCATCTTCTGGTTAAAACTCATTCTGCAAATTCTCTCTGGAGTGGCGACTTACGCATTGTTGCGGAAGCTGAACCTTGGCCGTCACGCTGCTTTTGCCGGCGCTGCACTCTATGAGTTCAATGGGACCTTCGCGCTGCTTTCAGACATGCCAATCATGCCTCTTCCATTCCTCCCACTCCTGCTGCTCGGAATCGAAAAGGCTGGGGACATCGGAGCTCGCAGACCTCTGGTCAGTTCGGCTCTCATCGGCATTTCTATTGCTTACTCCCTCCTGGCAGGCTTCCCTGAAACAGCGTTTCTCAATGGCCTACTAGGGTTGGCTTGGGCTATCTATCGATTGTGCACCCTCGCTGGTCCGTGCAAATTAACATTCGTACGCAAGGTCGTCATTGGTGGTGTCAGCGGAGTTCTATGCTCGTTGCCCCTTGTTGTTCCATTCTTTGAATATCTGAAAGTTGCACACGTGACTCATGACGGTCTGGGTCAAGTTGGCCTGAATAAAGTCAGTCTTGCCGGACTTTTTTTTCCTTATATCTTCGGATCTATTTCTCTCTTCACTGATTCTGTCGGTACGCCTCTGCTTGCCAATCACTGGGGCCAGGTTGGCGGGTACCTCGACATTGTTACGTTGGCTTTGGCGGTTACCGCGCTGTTTGCTCCGCGCCCACGTTACCGGACAGGCTTACGCATCCTTCTTTTTTCCTGGATGGTTGTATTTGTCGCGCATACTATGGCGGTTCCCGGAGTTGGGCGCGTGTTTAGCTTGATTCCCGGCATGGATTCCATCGCTGTCTTTCGGTACAGTGAGCCATCCTGGTCTATGGCGGCCGCAATTCTTGCAGCCTTCGCCATTAATGATCGATTGACCACGCAAGCGCGCAGATTCTCCGTCGCTCTTTGGCCTGCCTTCCTCGTCGTGGTGCTCGGAGGGTATTCTATTTTTCTAGCGACCGATCTCCTGAGCCGGTTGCTTGAGGATCGGGAATACGACTTCTGGTTTCGTACGTCGTTCCTATGGCCTGCAGCTTTTCTAGGCGCAATTACTTTTCTTCTTCTCCGGTCTCCAACTCGCGTCCGTGCTCACTCGCTCACTGCATTCATCACCTTGAATGCCGTAGGTTTATTCGTCGTCCCGCAGCTTTCGGGTTTTCGAAACAACCGCATCGATAACGGCTTGGTCCGTTTCCTGCAAGAGCACACTGGCCTCTATCGTACTTACACGCTGGGCCCACTTGCTCCTAACTATGGTTCTTACTTCCGGATTCCTTCGATCAATTACAACGCACTGCCAATTCCAGCTAACTGGATTGAGTACATCCATTCCTCTCTGGACGCTGGTGCCCATCCTATTCTGTTCACCGGTTTTATTCCTCAACCGATAACTGATCGGCAGCGCGAGCTTCGCGCGCACATAGCCGGTTTTGAAAACACTGGAGTCCGCTATGTGCTCGGCAACCCTGACGCAGATCCTTTCCGTGAAACCGACGTACTGGTTGAGACAACCGGTCGGCCCCGGCTTGTTTACCAAGGCATCGTCGCCTCGGTTTGGGAACTGCCATACCCTGCGCCTTACTTTGAAACACAAGGAGCTTCGTGCAGCGTGACGACTACCACGCGCGAATCCGTTCAGCTCAACTGCTCTGCTCCTGCTACCTTGCTGCGTCGTGAGTTGTTCTATCCGGGATGGCAGGCATCAGTGAACAATTCGTCATTTGCTCCCGTGGCGCGAACCTCCGCCTTTCAATCATTGAAAGTGCCGGCGGGCAAGTCATCCGTTCGCTTCCGCTATGTTCCTACCAATAGCGGCTGGACCTCAATTGCCGCATTTTCGGGCCTTGCCACTATTG
>CALMAV010000444.1 GCA_937859895.1 uncultured Bryobacterales bacterium
GTATTCCAGCCGGCTGTGCGCAAACCGTCCACCAGCGTATCGCGACGGCTTTGGTAGACCTCGCGAATCTGCCCCGGCGTTTCGTTCGACTCGAGCAATGCCGTTACTGCGGCAATCTGTATGGGCTGAAAGATGCCGTAATCAAGATAGCTCTTGATGCGAGCCAGTGCGGCAATCAGTCGCTTGTTTCCAAGACAGAAGCCCACGCGCCAGCCAGCCATGTTGTAACTTTTGGTCATCGAGTAGATTTCAACGGCGAAGTCCGCTGCTCCGGGTACTTGCAAGATGCTGGGTGGCCGGTATCCATCGAAGCCAAGTTCCGCATAGGCAAAATCGTGAACGATATAAGTCCCGTGCTCACGTGCCAAGTCGACGACCTCGGTCATGAACTGGAGATCAACGCAGACGGTTGTTGGATTATGGGGAAACGAGATGAGAACCACCTTCGGCTTCCTGGGCGAGGTGCGATAGAAGTCTTTGAGCGCGGTCAGGAACGTGGCCGCATCAGGCATAGGCAGCATGTGAGCCTCGCCTTCTGCCATGATGACGCCGTACTGGTGAATCGGATAAGCCGGATTGGGCGAGACCACAATATCGCCTGGACCAATGATGGCGAACAGCAAGTGAGCGAGCGCATCTTTCGCGCCTATTGTGACGATAGCCTCGCTATCAGCATCGAGACTGACCCCGTACTGGGCAGCATACCGGGCAACGATAGCTTCCCGCAGTGCCGGGATGCCTCGTGAAACAGAGTAACGGTGGTTCGCAGGATGGGGCGCAACCTCCAGTAACTTATCGACAACGCGATCGGGCGTGGCTCCATCCGGATTGCCCATGCCCATGTCAATGATGTCTTCGCCGGCCGCGCGCGCTTTGTCGCGCATTTCATTGATTACGGCGAACACATACGGCGGCAGTTTTTGAATTCGATAGAACTCGTCGCTTGAAGGAAGCGGCATATCAGTTCAGTGTAGCGAGGTGGCCGATCGGTGTTCATCGGCGGCTCGTCTTCAAATTCGAGTTGCATTGCGGCGAAAAAGACGAGCAGGCAAGAAGATGATGCTGGCCACCAACTCCAAGGCGCCGCCTACCGCAATACCGACTATGCGGAATGGCAGCAGAATCAACCACAGAAGAGGATAGAAAACCAGAGCCAGCAACGCTAGCGGCCACGAGAAAACAAACAGGAGACACCACAACAAAAACATAAGCATTGGATTTTGACTTTGCTGCGAGCAGCTTTTAACCTTACGCAAATTGATTCGAAAAGGTTCATCTCGTTTTGGGGCTGCGGTATGGCACTCCGGCTCCAAATTTCTCTCTGCTGAGACAGCAGAAAATGGCCACAGATAAACACTGATGGACGCGGATTAATCATCTGCGTGCATCGGCGTTTATCTGTGGCTCATCCTTTCGAGTTCTGCGTGCGCCTGTCGGTAGGGTGCCGTGTTGGAGTTACGAGTATTCCAGCTTGGTGCTACAGCACTGTTTGCCAACATAATCAATGTAAGAGCAAATGTCCGATCCACCCTGGCCATATTGTCGTAATCAATTTTCTGCCACTCATCGCCTAGGCCATGATAATCGGAGTAGTCAAAAGCAACACAGAAGCTATGCGCCGGCACTCCCTGTTGAGCAAAGGATGCATTGTCGCTCAAGTCGAAATACTGGGCACTCGCCTTTTTGTCGAAGAACAGGGTCGTTCCTGTTGCTTTGGCGGCAACTGCCATTACTCTGGGCACGGTTGAGTAATCAAAGCCGGTTGGACTGATAGTCTTGATCCTCGGTCCATCCGTAGAATCAGTGCGACCGACTTGCTCCAGATTTAAATCAGCTACGGTCTTAGCCAGTGGAAAGATAGGATGGTCAGCATAGTAACGAGAGCCGATTTCACCCCGCTCCTCCCCAGAGAACGCCAAAAACACAACCGAGCGTTTTGGATGAGGGTTCATGTGCGCAAGCACTTTGGCAATCTCAATCACCGATACTGTTCCGCTGCCATCATCATTAGCGCCGTTGAAAATTTGATCACTGGCCGGAGCCGTATGCGGTTCTGAAAAGGGGGTGCCCGTCTCTCGGTTCCCAATATGGTCGTAGTGCGCTGTTAGAAAGACATAGGTATCGCGTAGTCGCGGATCGGAGCCGCGGAGTACACCGATCACGTTCTTCAACGTCACCGGGCGATCATCCGGAGCGGGAAGATTGAGCGAGACTGTGCGCTCCTCTTTCCCAACAGAGTGCAACCACGAGGAGAGTTGATCGGCGTCGACTTTAAGGATGGTCACTTTGTTTGAAGCAACAGCATCTTTGGCGATGAGACGACGCCTAGATGGGGTTACTTTGCCAATCAGGATCTCCGCCCTTGCGCCTGATTCGTTTACCTTGCGATCAAACACCTGCGACTCCTTGAACTCGCGCGTTGACTCGGCAGTCGGCTCGCCCCAGTGACTGAAGGCAGGTGCAATCACGACCTGCCTTCAGTCACTGGGGCGAGGCGAGTGCTGCAAAACTCTTTGACTGGAAGATTACGGCCGGTACGCGGTCCAGCTGAAGGGCCGCAGATGATAAGAAGACCTCCACTGCATCAGCAGGAATTGTGAACTCCTGCCTGCCGGAGGTCAGCGTCAAGGGCGACGCGAGCTTCGGCGCTAATCGGTCAACCATCTCGGCTGTTTGGAAGTATTCGTGATCGCCGACCGGGTCGAGCCCAGCGGCGCGAAACTGCGAAGCGATAAATTCTGCGGCCACGTCCAGACCCGGTGATGGCGTGAAGCGTCCGCCGAGTGTGTCAGATGACAAGAACGACAGATCGCCACGTAGGTCGGCTGGCTGAATTCTATTTAAGACGGCCTGCACCCGAGGCGATAGTGCGGATACCTTGTTCGTTGTTCCCGGGCTTTGGGCAAAAACAAGAAACGGGTAGATCAGCAGAATAACTGCTGAACTGCTAAGTCGCATCGTATCCGACGAACTTCTGTAAGATCACGTTCCCTTTGTAACGCGTCTCCTTATGTATCCCAATGCTGGACGTGTAGTAAGCAAAAGCGGTTGTCTGCTTCAATTGCGTGAAAAACTTCTCAGCCTCCGTCTGAGGCTTTGCTTCAGCAGCCGCGATTTTCGTCATCAAAGCCATTTGCTGTACCCCTGAACTCTGCAGAAACGGTTTACCGCTTGTGGACACGGAAAGCTTGTCAATGGAGGCGAGCCCCTTACGCCACGAATTGCGGTCGTCAGGTAGAATCGCTTCGGCAATCTGCCGGTCAAGAAACGCTGCCACCTCTGCTTGGTGAGCACCTGGAGAATGGTCGTCTGCGGGAATAATCATCTCGGTCAGCGCATCCAGCAGTGCGAACTCAGAGTTAGTGAAGAAGAGCGGCCGGCCCGGTTCTGCGGCAGGCAGTTGCAGCGTCGCTGCTGTAGCAGTTAGGAGCTTGATAACATCACGCCGGCTCAGCATTAGACTTCTCCCTTCTTCATCTGATCGACAAGGTAATCGCAGGATCGCCAAGCCAGCGCCATGATAGTCCAAGTCGGGTTCTGGCACGAAGCAGAGACGTGGCTGCTGCCATCCATGACAAATAGGTTGTTCACGTCGTGCGATTGCTGGAATTGATTCAGGACTGAAGTCTTCGGATCGTTACCCATTCGCGCCGTGCCCAATTCATGGATGGACCAACCCTCCGGAAGAGCTTCGTCGGTGGTAGATACAACTTCGAACTTAGCGGCCTCAAACATCTCGCGGGCACTGGCCGCCATGTCCTTGCACATCTTCTTTTCGTTTTCGCCGAACTGATAGCTGAACTTCAGGGCCGGTACCCCCCAGGCATCCTTCACGTTGTAGTCGATGCCGACGGCATTCTCATACCGGGCAAGCACTTCACCAAAGCCGCCCATCTCGATGGTGGCGCCTGCGTACTCGCGAACCTTCTTTTAGTATTCAACGCCAAACCCTGATGTCGAAAAAGCTGTGCCTGGCGTCATGCCGCAACCCGCACCGCCTTCGAAACCATAACCGCGCAGGAAGTCAGACTTGGTCTTCAAGTTTCGGAATCGTGGAATATAGAAGCCTCCAGGACGTCCGTCGTCCAGCGTGCGCTCTTTACCGACCAGCTCCGGCATAAACCCGGCTACCGAAGGTCCCATCACGTGCTCGCAGAAGTTGTGACCCACATGTCCGCTCAAGTTGCCAATGCCGATCGGATGCTTTTGGGACTTCGACAGCAGCATCAAGCGTGTTGACTCCAGTGTCGAGGCGGCAAGTATGACGGTTTTGGCTTTTACCTTATAACTCTGGCGGGAGTCGCTGTCGATGAACGAGACGCCGGAGGCTTTGCCTGTATTCTCGTCTACCGTCACTTCATACACGGTGGAATTCGGCCGGAGCGTAAGATTGCCCGTTTCCATGGCAGGAAGAATGAGCCCAGTTGGGGAGTCGAAGGCGGCGTGAATATCGCAGCCACCAACATGGCGGTTACACGCTCCCCGGCCATAGCAGCGGCTTCGATACTTGTTATGCTTCAGGCCATCGGTTGTGACCCCGGCGCGATAGGGCGTCAGCACGCGATCCATGCCCTTCAGCGAGTTGCGAAGGTGCAGCTCCGAGTAGCTCAGCTTCACCGGGCGCTGGAACTTTCCGTCCGGCAGATAATCGAGATTCTCTGGATGGCCGGAGATGCCGAGATACTCGTCAACGCGGTCATAGTAGGGCTCGATATCAGAGTAGGAGATGGGCCAATCTTCGCCGAAGCCGTCTCGGCTCTTTGCCTTAAAGTCGTAATCAGATAGCCGGAGAGCCAGCCTTCCCCAAATATTTGTCTTGCCGCCGACCACCCTCGACCGCACCCAGGCATAGCGGGTACCGGTATATGGGTTTTGCTTGTCGTCAACGACCAGGGTTTTGCTGTAGTCGGATTGACCCCATCCTTGTATATAAGAAGTGACCTTTGAGTACGGCGAGTTCGGAAACGGCGCACCCTGACGGAAGTTATATTCATTAGTGGTCAGAGCGTGATAGTCCGGGGGCATCTTACCCCGTCGAGGGTGGTCATACGGCCACTCCATCGAGTGAAGGATCTTACTGGTATCCTGCGCCTTGCCGGCTTCCAGCAGTAGCACTTTCATTCCCTGCGATGTAAGTGCATGAGCCGCCATTCCGCCCGCTGCTCCGGAACCGACAATCACAGCATCGTAGCTTTTTTTGAGATCAACCTCACCGCCTGTCTGCGACGGGAACTGTAACAGCATTTTTCTGTTCCTAACTCCTTAGATTGTATGACGTTGCGACTGGCTCAATGCGGTAACTTTAAGAACACAACGGACGGGTAGCAGCTTCTTATTTGCAGTTACAACAAGAAGATGAGCTTCAGCTACTCCGAGAGCCGTTTAACTTGTTGGTCAGCGGAGGCACTGTGTTCGGCTCTGAAATTCTGGATGTTGCCATTGGCCTAATTCTAATGTTCTTACTGTTGAGCTTGGTTTGCTCTTCTATAAAGGAGGCACTGGAGACTGTGCTCAACCAGCGATCAAGAGACCTGGAGCGCGGCCTTCGCGAGATGCTGGGCGACCTCAAGCGGCAGCACATTGTTCCTGCTCTCTACCGCCACCCCCTGATTGACGGCCTCTATAGGGGCCACTACCGGCCAGGCAAGACACGAAACCTGCCATCCTATATACCGTCGAGAAATTTTGCCTTGGCCTTGCTTGACTTGATTGCCCAAGGCAAACTCAGTGAGCACGGGCTCAACCCGGCTGTCTCCGCCGAGATCCACAGCAGCCCAGAGATCACAATGCAGAGGTTTCGTGAAGGAGTAGCTGCTCTACCGCTTAACTCTCACCTCCGGGGCGCTCTGAAGCCGATTATCGCGATTGCCCAAGATGATGCTACGCGGCTCCAGCACGAAGTGGAGAGTTGGTTCGACAGCTCCATGGATCGTGTCTCGGGCTGGTACAAGCGGCATACCCAAATTATGTTGGCGGCAATCGGGTTGAGCCTTGCTATTGCCATGAACGTCGATACGGTCTCGATTTTGCGCTACCTCAACACGAGCCAAACAAGCCGCCAGGTGCTGATTGCTCACGTGGGGCAGTTCCAACAGACGCACCCTACCGCCAGCGGTCCGGCAACAACAGAATTACTCGATCCAATGGGC
>CALMAV010000445.1:0-7678 GCA_937859895.1 uncultured Bryobacterales bacterium
GCTCAAGCGATACCTCGTCCATGTAAAGCTTGCCCGTGCCCGGAAAAAGGAAACTTAATTTGGCAAAGCGATCGGTTTTCGTTGGTGTCAGGCTGAAATGGTACTGCTTCCACTCAGCGCCAGCCGATATCGGCACTGTCGCTTGCGCATACGTTTCACCGTCGCTGTTATCTTCTTCCAGCGCTACCGTGATGTCACCTGCGTATCCATCTTTGGACGGCAACTTGATCCAGGCATATCCGTCGTAGCGCCGGCCTGCACTAACGGATATCTGCCCTTGGGAGAATCCGCGCCTGATGTCAGAGATGTCCTGCCGAGTGGCGGTGACTTGCAGGGAGTGTTCTGCCAATCCAGTGGCTTGGGTTGACTTGGGATAAGCCTCTTCGCTGACAGGGGAAAACTTGATCGCGCCGACATTGTCATTGCGCTCATCCGGCTCTAACTTCCAGCGCGCTGGCAGACCCAGATAATCCGGAGCTTCCTCGAATGACCGGTCATGCACCATCTCGGCAGTCAGGCCCCACTTCACGTCTTCGCCCATCATCTCGACAAAGGCGGAGTACATGCGAGGGCTGATCTGGTTCTCGACGCGCTTGGGATCCACTCGGATGCTCGCCGTCTGCGCTGTCCCTATAGCAACGCTGGCTGCAATCAGAACCCATCGAAATTTGCTCATTAAATGCTATGCCTCGCTGCAGAAACGGAGCGTCTCGGCAACATGCTTCTGCCAATACTCCCACTGGTGGCCGCCCGGATACTCTTGGTATTCGTGTTTAATGCCCAGCGCCAGAAGCTCGGTATGAAGCTGGCGATTCCCAGTAATCAAGTCATCGTTTACTCCGCAATCGAACCGTAGCTTTGGCAGTTGATCGGCGGCTTTCTTCAAGTAAAAAAGTACATCCAGCTCTTCAGGAGGCGCGCACTGCAGGTACTCGCTCAGCGGCTCCTCGACAAAGGCTTCCATTTCGGAGATGCGAGTAATCGCCGAATGTGCAGAGATAGCACTGAAGCGATCCGGGTACTTCGCTCCCAGTCGCAAAGCACCATAGCCGCCCATTGATAACCCTCCGATTGCGACGCGTGCATCTTCCTGCAGCGCCGGTGCGGCTATCCGCGCCAGAACGGGCACTTCATCGACGATCCATGCCTCCGCGTTCTCGCCATCCGGCCAAGGAAGATAGGCGCTTCCATCATTTCTGAGCCCATCGCTCGGCATTGCAATCACCATAGGCGCAATACTTCCATCCGCGACCATTCGCTGTGCCGTCCGATGAACTCCACCTTTCTGTTCCCACACCCAGTGGCTTCCATATACTCCATGCAACAAGATCAGCAGCGTACCAATTTTCCTCGCGTCTGGGATCCACAGTGAGATGTCGCCCCGGCGCCCGAGTGCCTCGCTCTTGACAGTTAAGTGCCGCAGGCCGTCTCGCTCAAACGCCGGATCGGACATCTCCAAGGTGCGAAAAGCTCGCTCAGTCAAACCAATTGCTCGTTCAATCAGAAAACCAGCACTCCCTTGGCATTGATCCCGCTATGCATATCTTTGAACGCCTGATCGAGGTCATCCAGCGGATAACGGCGTGTCACCATCTGGTCTAACGGCAGCTGTCCCTCAAGATAAAGCTGCATGAGCAGAGGGAAATCTCGCTGTGGTCGGCAGGCTCCATACAGCGGGTTGATGTAGAGCTTGTCCCACTCGAACAACTCCATATCGACCGGCACTACCTGTTCGATACCGCTGACGCCAACCGCAGTTCCCGCGCTTCTCACCATAGCCAGGGGTGCAGGACCTAGCTCGGGTATGGCCGTGCACTCAAACGCATAGTCAGCCCCGCGCCCTCCGTTCCGCCGCTTGACTTGTCGCGCCGCTTCAAGCAGGCCCTTATCCTCTCGATGGGCCAGCAGTGTCTCAGTTGCCCCAAACTGCTCGGCCAGCTTCAGCCTACCGGGGTTTACATCCACGGCAATCACTCGCCCAGCTTTGCAGTAGAGTGCGCCTAAAATCACGCTCAGTCCAACCCCGCCACAACCGAGAACGACCACCGTACTGCCGGCCGTCACCTGCGCTGCATTCACGGCTGAGCCGAAGCCGGTCATAACCGCGCAACCCATAATGGCGGCCACCTCGAAAGGGATGCCGCTTTGCAATTTGAGCACCGCGGCTTCCGGAACAATCGCGTGCGTCGCCATTGTTCCCAGGCTGAATGACGAGTTGATTGCCCCATCTACATGTTGATAGCGTGCATCAGGCACGGTCCCGCGCTGTTCGCAAATGTTTTCTTTCCCACGTGTGCATTGATAGCAAGTTCCGCAAGGAATAGCCCAATTGAGGATCACTCGATCACCGGGAGAAAAGCTCGTTACGCCCTCACCCGTGGCCACTACTTCACCCGCTCCTTCGTGCCCCATCACGATTCGCCTGCCCCATCGCAACGAGTCCCAATCCGTGTGGCAGACGCCGCTGGCCTTAATCGCGACCAGAACTTCACCACGTTCGGGTGCGTCCATGCCGATGGAGTCTATCGAAAATGTCCCGTCACCTGGGGCAACCGCTGCTTGTACTCTCATGTTCTAAGCTTCCCCGTCGATCTCCGCTCCGTCGTGTTGTATCTCTCGCTTCTTGGATCGCGGCCAGTACGAGATCATATACCCGAGCCCGATCACCAGGAGCAGGCCACCCACCCACAACGTCGCATGGTAAGCCGCGAGGGTAGTGGCTGGAGGATGCAGAACCTGATAGGCGCCGGCGGCAGTTAGTAGCACTCCATAAATGCTCAGTAGCACGCCAATATAGAACCAAACAGTAAAGGCTCGTCCCATGGAATCGCCTAGCGGAACAGCCACTGCAGCCATAGAAACACCAATGCCGCAGCCGTTGCCCAGAAGAGCGGTTGCTGCACCATCGGATACTTACGCTCTGCTGGAATGGCGGTGCAGCCATACACCAATCCATTTAAACTCTCGTAAGCCGCAGGTCGGGTGGCATAACTAACTACAAGCGTCACACCAACACAGATGAGCCAAGACCACAACATGCGATACAAACTCTCTGCAATCGGTTGTGCATCCGGCGAGAGAGCCAGTGTGGCCAGCGCCGAAGGTTGCGCCCTTACCCATACCCACATTCCAATGGAAGAGCAGGTTCCCGCCAGCAAACCCCAGAACGCGCCCGGTCCAGTCGCACGCTTCCACAGCATCCCTAGAATGACTGTCCCAAACAGCGGCGTCACAAAGAAGGAAAAGAGCGCCTGTACGTACTCCATGATGGAGGAGAAGTACATGGCAAAGTACGCCGTTCCAATAGAAGCGATCACTCCGAGCAGGGTGCTCCAGCGCCCCATTCGCAACAAATGGGCTTCATCGCTGTGCGGTCGAATCAGCGGGCGGTAGATGTCGTAACTCCAGACTGCCGAGAAGGCGCTTACATTGCCGGCCATTCCCGACATGAATCCGGCCACCAGCGCCGTGATGCCGAGTCCAAGAAGCCCTGGCCCCGCATAGCGGATCAGCAGCAGCGGAAGCACTTCATTATAGGTGTGCTGCCCGGCCCGAGCCACGTCTTCGCTCACCAGCGGCATGCCCGCAGCGGGCAATACTGCGAGCCCGATAAGCCCGGGAAGTATGACAATGAAAGGCACCGCCATTTTGAACCACGCACCAATAATAGGCGCCAGTTGCGCACTGCGCAGATCCTTTGCGGCCAGCACCCGCTGTACCACCAGGAAGTCCGTTGTCCAGTAACCGAAGGCGCCCACAAACCCTAGCCCGAAAACAATGCCGGTCCAATGGATGCCCATGCTGTTGCTTCGAAAGTGGCCAAGCGTCGACCATAGATGCAGATAGCCGGCGTTTGAGGGCGTGCCTGCGACATTGCTCAAGATCCGCGCCTTCAAGCCCGTCCAGCCACCTGTCTCAATCAGCCCCAACACCGGTACTACCAGCGCCCCCGCCCAAATTAAAAAAAACTGCAATACCTCATTGAGAATGGCCGACCGCAAACCGCCCAATGTGACGTACACGGCAACGGTTATGGACGACGCCAGGATCGAGAAATTCAGGTTCCACCCCAGAACCACCTGCATGACTTTCGCCATGGCAAACATATTGATGCCGCTCATCAGGATGGTCATTCCTGCAAACGAGATGGCACTGAGTACCCGGGTCGGTTCGCCGAATCGAAGCTTGAGATACCCGGGCACCGAGTGTGTGCGTGAGATGTAGTAAAAGGGCATCATCACTAATCCCAAAAACAGCATTGCCGGAATGGCGCCAATCCAGTACCAGTGCGCTGCCAACAACCCATATTGATAAGAAGTTGCGGCCCATCCCATCAACTCCAGCGCACCCATGTTCGCCGCCAGGAAGCTGATGCCTGCAATGTATGCCGACATCTCACGCCCTGCCAGAAAGAAGTCTTCTGAGCTGTTAGCCTGTTTCTGCAAGAGAAAGCCCAGCCCCAGCACTGCGGCAAAGTAAATTGCGATAACAGTTGTATCGAGCCAGTGAATAGGCGCTAGTTGCCCCGACAGCAGCGCCAGAATCATTCGGCCGCTTCCGAGACGGACTCTTGTCCCTTCGAATAGATGACAGGATTCAGCGGTGATGCGAGCACCTCGCCAACCTGCACGCCCGGGCACCATCGCTCCATATCGAGCACATGATTTTTATTCTTCGGATTGATCAGCCGGATATTTTCGTCCATGTAGATCACCGTCATCACTTCCCGTGGGCGCGAGGTTACATTGGCGCCCGCGCGATGGAACGTCCAGCCGGCATGAAAGCTTACATCCCCGAGTTGGAATCCGCTGTCTTCTGTTCGGAACGTGCTTAGAGCCTCTTTCAGGGTCGTCTCACTCTTGTCGCTGATTTCCAGGTCACGGCCAATCTGAAAGCGATGACTCTTCTCGCAAAACGCTAGCGGCCCCATCTCGGACGGAGTCTCCTGCAGCGGTACCCAGGCCGTCACTGTTTTGTCGCTTGAAACGGGCCAGTAGTATTGGTCGGCATGCCAGGGCGTGATTCCGCCACCCGGCTCCTTATAAAGCGCCTGGTCATGATAAACCCTGACGCCGCTTACTCCCATCAACTCGGCAGCGATGCGCGCCAGCCGCTTGCCAAACACAAACTCCTTGACGTCTTCCGATTCTTTCCACAGATTCATTACCTGTAGGAATGCCTTCCCGTAAGTGTCGCGCTGCTCCAGCGGCACGGCATCGGCAGATAACTCGGCTACCCGCTTTGAAATTGCCTGACGGTAGTGCTCCAGCACATCCGGCGAGAGAACATTCTTCAGCTTGATGTACCCGTTTTCCCTATAGAACTGTGCCTGCTCGGCCGTCAAGTTGTAGGGCGTATTCAACTCTTCGAGTACGCTGTTATCGGTCATGGATTGCATTACCTGGCTCCTATGGTGAAACGTTTCAGCAACATAATATGAGTAAGGACGATAACGTGTCAAGCCCAAGGCTTACCAAAACCTTCGACACATCTGTTTTCAAGGCAAAGGCGAAGATCCAGGATGTAGCCCGCCTGGCAGAAGTATCGCTGGGAACCGTCTCAGCCGTCCTGAATGGCAAGGGCCGGGTGAGCACTGCTACTCGCGATCGTGTTCAGGCGGCTATTGTCCAGCTAAACTACCGTCCCGATCTGTATGCTAGTAATCTCGCTCGGCGGAACACTCAGATTCTAGGCGTCATTGTCTCCAACCTGGAGAATCCCTTCTTTGCTGAGACCGCCAATGCGGTAGAGATCGAAGCTGAGCGCCACGGCTTTCAGATTTCGCTCATGGCAACCAACTTCTCGCCTGTCCGCCACCGCAGCTCGGTCGAACGAATGCTCGGCGCCCGTATTGCGGGCCTTGCCGTCCTGACCTCCGAACATGATGAGCAATCGCGTAAGCTCATCTTGGCCAGCGGCATTCCATCGGTGTTCCTTGACTATGGA
Source organism: uncultured Bryobacterales bacterium (assembly GCA_937859895.1). Classification (GTDB taxonomy): domain Bacteria; phylum Acidobacteriota; class Terriglobia; order Bryobacterales; family Bryobacteraceae; genus Bog-105. The sequence goes on from CALMAV010000445.1 coordinate 5,947, forward strand.
TCGCCCACAGAAAGCTCTGCCACCATTCGGGTTGATTCGGGCGGAGGTATGCGCCTGGCTGTGGAGCACTTGCTAGCACTGGGGCACCGGGATTTTCTCTTTGTTCGGAACTCGCACAAGGGCGCCGGCCCTCCCCTGCTCTCACACCGGTTGCGCGACGAGGGCTTTGCCGCCGCGGTGCAAGATTGCAATGTTCCTGGCGTACATGCTCATGCCATCGACACAGAGGGCCCTGGGGCCGACGCAGGTGAAAAAGCTATTGCTCAAGCATTGGGTTCGATTCGTTTTACAGCCGCAGTGGCCGTTACTGACACGGTAGCGATGGGTATGTATCGCGGTTTGCAAGCTCGCGGTCTATCTATTCCGAAAGACGTATCGGTAGTCGGCTTTGACAACACTTACTTTTGCCGCTTTCTCCATCCACCGCTCACGACCGTCGATATACCCCGGACTGAACTTAGCCGGGCGGTTCTTGCGGCCTTGCTGAGGAAGGGTGAGTCGTGCGAGGAATTATCCTCGACGCTTGCTACAAGCTTGATTGTTCGACAATCTACAGGTCCGCCTAATCGACAGAGTAAGTCGATGGCGTAAGCACAAAAGCTGCGATCAGTAAGTGACCGGGAAAGCGAGATCCTGAGCTTCTCTGCCCTTTTTAGCGTTCAATCCGCCTCCTGGTGGATACTGGAATCTCCGAGACTGGAGAACGAAAAGGCTACGGTTCTCTTCACTTCGTAGAGTTGTCCGGCTATTCAGTTTGGTCGGGCCTTTAGAAAAAGGGAAAAGCCTCAGTTCAAGCTGAGGCTTTTCGTTCCACCCCGGTTGAAGGAGGTGGTCGTACAATGACCATCCGAGTCAGGTTACGCCTACTGTTCGTAGGTTCACTGCTCATCTACGTTCGTTCAAAACGAAAGTAGATGACAAGGGTTCGGCAGTTAGCAGCTGCTGAACCCTCTGACTCAACGATAACAGAAAACCAACGGCCAAACCGTCCAGCGTGTGGTCTTCTCTATTCAGCACGTGGTTCGTTTTTGCCTGCAAGGCACGCAAGCTAACCCGTTCACGAGGTTGCTCGCGCTGTTCTGCCCTTTTCAAAGTACGCTTCGATTTCCTCCAGTGTTTTGCCCTTAGTCTCTGGAAGGAAAAACACGGCAGTAAGAAAGTAGACCACAGTGAAACCCGCAAAGATGAAAAAGATGGTCGAATATCCGTGTTGACTCACCACAGGAAGGAACAAAGCGGCAAAGATAGTGGAAACCATCTGATTGATGACAAGAGCGATACTCATTCCATTTGATCGGATGCGGGAAGGCATCAGCTCTGAGAGTGCAAGCCAGACGCAGACGCCTGGTCCCAGTGCATAGAACCCCATGAATGCATAAAGACCCAGGGCCACAATCCATCCATGCATTACATCGGGCACCGGCGCAAGAATCGCCCGATCAATTCTTAATGGAGCAGTACGCGCCGCTTCCAAATCTGCAAATGGATTCTTCAGGAAAGCCTCAAATCGGTTCACCGGCACACTATCTTGCCGCTCAATGTGAATCGGAGCTCCCCCTTTGTCCCCCGACCGGGCAAAGTTAGATGAGCCGGAGAACCCTCCGTACGAGTACATCACCACCAACGACGTCCGCTGGGTATCCATCCCGCCAGCATTTAAACTTGCTCCAATTAGCTCCTTCGCTTCTGCTTCATTGAACGGTAGCGTTAGTGTTTGGTCAGGTTTAACCAG
>CALMAV010000445.1:7688-13450 GCA_937859895.1 uncultured Bryobacterales bacterium
CAGTCTACGTTGTGCTTCTCTGTCTGGAGAAACAAAAGCCCGACTGCAACCAACGACAACACAATGGCGGCCGTGCAGAAGGTTAGGAGAAACCTACGGCCTTTCCGATCGACAAGCATCATGCCGCCGATGGTCATGAGGAAATTAACGGCAGTAAAAACAACGTAGCCCCAGTGCGCACCGATGTCTGATAGACCGCTCTGCAAAAGAATATTTGTGTTGTAGCCAATGATCGAGTTCACCCCGGTTGCCGTATTGCAGAAAAGAATAACGCACGCAAGGGCAAAAGGAACTAGATATCTTCTCTTCAACAGCGAGTCACTGGGGCTGCCCGCCTTTGAGACTGAAACCTTCGCTGCGGAATCAATCATCGTCATCTCGTGGAGCTCCAAGTCAGCCTGTTCCGTAGTCCGCGACCGTAGTAACTCGGCATACGCGGCGTCTCTTCTGCCGCGGCGGAAGAGCCACCGTGGGGACTCGCCGACTAACAGGCTTCCTGCCAGGAATAACAATCCTGGCGGTAGTGATGCCCAGAAGATACGCCTCCATGCCTGGTCTTTGAATGCGAAAAGAGCGCTAGCGCCAGCGGACCTCGCCACCTCTTCGACCCGGTAACTGTAGTAGATGCCAATCAAGGCAGCGGCAAGAATACCTAATGTCAGCAGCCATTGAAAAATGCCCGTGCCCTTGCCGCGCGTGCTTGCTCCCAGGCATTCTGCTAGATAAAGCGGAACTACCACTCCAATCAGCCCGCCACTCACTCCTTGCAGAAGCCGGCCGAAGAACAGGGGTGCGTAGCCATGTGATAACGCGATGATCGGAATACTGGCGACGAAAGCAATTCCACTCAGTGCCATGATTGGCTTCCGCCCTAACCAGTCGGTAAGGACTCCCGCAAACAACGTGGAGATGACACTGCCAAGCAGTACAGCGGCCACAATGATCGACAGCTGCCCTGGGCTCAAGCCTGCCGTTGCCTCTAAGTAAGGCAGAGCGCCACCGATGATGCCGACATCCACACCGTAAAGTAAGCCACCCAGCCCTGCGATCAGCAGAACAAAGCGGTTGTACTTAAGCCGGTCAGCAGCTCTCGGATCAGCTATTGGACTGACATCGATATTCATAGATGAACAATCGAGTAAGTATAGCTAGGCGCCGCACCATTGAAGGGCTGCGGTCAGCAGCACCTCGGCCGTAATCATCACGGACGGCACATCTACGTACTCATCGGGATTGTGCGCCCCAGCACCACTGGGACCGAACAGCAGAGTTGGTATGCCGAACTCCTTCTGCAGAAGAAACGCGTCGCAAGGATACGGGGCCGCCGAAATGACTGGTGGCTGGTTCCGAACCGTCTGCAAGCACGAGGCCATGCACTGTGTCCACGGATGCGACTCCGCTAGTTCGTGACCCAGCAGCGGTGGGTCATACAGGGGAACCCATCGGATCGGGTGCGACTGAAAGAAAGGATCTGCCGCTTGGAAATTGTCGAGCGATTGCCGCACGCTGGCCAATACTGCTCCGACATCTTCTTCGGGTAAAAACTGAAAATAGACGCGCACGGCAGCCTTGGTTGGCACGCTAAGCGGAACATTCGGATCTAGTCGATTTGCCTCGATTGCTAAGACTTGCACGGGCGCCGGATCTTCGACTGAGGCGTAAGCCCCAGAAGTTTTTAAGTGCTGGCGCCTCTCCGTCCAACTTCCAATCCACTGGAGAAGCCTTCCCAAGGGAATGGCCGGACTCACCACGGCACCACTGGAGAAGTAGGCTGCGGCATCACCAGCCTCAACTTCCAAATCCACAACGAAGCCGCCCCGACTCGCCCGCAAGATCTGAAGCTGTGTACCCTCGGATATCACAGCGGCGTCCGCCATATCTCCCTTGAGGCGCCCAGCCAAAGTTCCTCCACCGCCGCCCCACTCTTCATCTACTACCGACTCAAAGATGAGATCTCCCCCGAGTTTTACACCGGCGCGGTGCAGCGCCGCCATGACTATCGCTTCCGCCACGACACCACCCTTCATGTCGAAGCTACCCAGGCCATAGATCCGCCCCTGCCGCAACTTCCCCGACCATGGAGAATCGCTCCATTTGCCATTGCCTGGGGGAACGGTATCGATGTGGCCATTCAGTAAAAGGCTCCTGCCGCGCCCCGAGCCCCCAAACCGAACGGCCAGATTTTTGCGGCCTTTGTAGTTTCGATCCGTTCGGATGCAGCCATGATTGGAAGTCCCGAGTACGTCCAGAGAGTAGAGTTCTGCTTTTATGTCCTGTGCCCGAAAGAAATTCTTCAGTACCAGTTGCGCTGGCGTCTCACTTCCGTTGGGTGGAATGTTTACGCTGTCCGTTTGAACTAGCTTGCGCAGAAGCTCTAACGCTTCCCGCCGGATAGGCCGGAGCATTTTCTTTGCGTCCAGAGCTGTCCCAGATAGCATCTTCCGTTCTCTATCGAAACTGATCTATGCCTTGCCGATCGCCGAACCTTGGCGATCCTGCCAATGTCCGCGCGTGAAATCGGGAAACTCATAAGGCGCACTTCTCTGGGCAACAGAATTCTGGCTGAGCGGAGCAGGCGCTGACCAACTTGCCGCATCGTACACATCCATATCTGGCGGCAGCCCTCTGCGCATACACTCAATCAGGCGGTAGCACATGATGAAGTCCATACCGCCATGGCCGCCGATCTTACGAGCAATTTCACCTTCTTCCTTCCACAACGGATGCTCGAATTGTTCCTTGTATTTATCGATCGAAGCCCACTCCTCTTTCCCTTCCTGCCCGTCCACGTATAAGCGCGGTGGGTAATCCTGAAAGACGGCTTTAGTGCCGGCAATCTGATTGAGACGGTCGTACGGATGCGGGTTCACCGTATCGTGTTGCAAGTTGATCGTCAATCCTTTAACGGTTTTGATCAACGACATATTCATATCGCCCGTAACGTAGCTCTCTTTCCACTTCGGATCACTCTTGTTGATGTGCTCCTCACGATACTTCTCGAGACCGTGATGCGGCGTACTCATAGAGACGAGATAGTCGAAGCGATCGCCGCGGTTGATACTCATGTAGTTAGCGACTGGCCCTAGCCCGTGCGTAGGGTAGAGGTTTCCATTTCTCTGGGTATGCACTGTTCGACGCCAGAGGCCTTCCCCAGCGTTGGAGAACAGCTCTTCGCGGAGGTCATGAATATAGCCTCCTGACCCGTAGAGCAGGTCGCCAAAGATGCCAGCACGGATCATATTCAGCACTAATGTTTCGTTGTAGCCATAGGCGCAATTTTCGAGCATGATGCAGTGACGCCGTGTTTTTTCCGACGTGTCCACCAGCGTCCAACACTCATCAACTGTAGTGGCCGCCGGCACCTCCACTGCTACGTGCTTGCCATTCGTCATGGCCGCTACTGCCATGGTCGTGTGCCAACTCCAGGGTGTGGCAACGACAATCAAATCAAGATCGTCACGCGAGGCTAACTGCTCGAATGCATGCTCACCATCGGTATAGAGCGCTGGAGCTTTCTGCCCGGCCTTCTCCACCAGCCCGGCCGCATGTTGAGCCTTCTCTTTGACCACATCGCAGATCGCCTTTATCGTCACATCCGCTGCAAGGAGGTTCTGGAGCAGGTTCGTACCGCGTCCTCCAACACCGATCAGCCCCAGGCTTGGGGTCCTCGATGAGAACGGTACATTCACCATGGTGGCTGAAGAAGCTGTTGCCGAGCCAGAAGGGTGAGGCTGCTCGGGCGTGCCTTGCGCACCGGCGGCAATCGCTTTGCCAAGCAGAGCCGAGCTGGCGAGGCTACTTTGAAAAAACGAACGCCGGCTTATGTCTAAGGGCTTCATCTAGTTTTTTCTCCGTTCTTTGAATTATTGAGCCACCCGCCAAGGAGAAACATTCGGCCACGCTTTCAGTTGCTGTTTAGCCCAGTCTGTTGTTTTCTCTTTATGGCACGTTGTACAGGGATTGGGAATCTTATACGCCTCCGTCATGCCGGGCGTTATAAATCGGAAAGTATGGCTTCGCACATTTACATCGGCAATGGTTTGCTCAATCTCCGGCATGTGACAACCTACGCACTCATTGCCAGTAGATCCTGCTGGGTGATGCGTGTGTTCCTGAATGGTACTCGTGTGGGGCCCGTTAGGGGAACCAGGCCCGTGGCACTCTAGACACATAGCATTTGCCGGCTTAATCAGTAGAGCATTGTTTTCGGTTCCGTGGACATCATGGCAGCTGGAGCACTTTACGCCGCGGTTATACATCACACTTTGAACGTAATCATTGCCCTGCATCCGGTTCTTGTGAGCCGTACCGTCTGCAAAATGAGTGAATGTTGTCTTGCCCAGCTTAGGCTCCTCTAACTTCCAGTAATTCTGAAGCTTTTGGCCAACATGGAATCCGACCGGCCAGTCATAGTATTTGCCCGCAATCGGATTTGTTAATGGCTGGCCCTGCGAGTGACACTGAATACAGGTATCGTTGGCACTAACGAAATCGAGGCGAGCCGGGTTAGCAATGTTTGTTTGCGACGGCCGTGTAACGTGTTCACTCCCGGGTCCATGGCAACGCTCGCATCCGACATTCCATTCGGTCACGGTCTTGGTTTTAATGTCGTAGTTCACCGAATGACAGCCGTCACACGTCGGTCCTGTGGGGCGGCTGAAGTTATTCGGCGGATAGAGGCCAGCCCACCAATCTGTGCCATTTTTAACGAAGTAGGGACGCCAGACTTGGTTCGTGATATCCCACTGTGCGGGCTCCGGAAAGTAGTCATCGCCCACTTTTGTGAAGTAGCGCTGTTTCCACTTGCTCCCATAGACGAAGGCAATATCATCTTTGGTGAAGTGCACTAGCGGATCCGGTTTGGCGAGATCGGGCAAGATCGCTTCCGGGTGCTTTTTCGGATCGACAACCACGTTTGCCATGCGCGTCTTCTTCCAGCGCTCATAGATTTGTGGATGACAGGTCTGACAGACTACCGAGCCCACGTAATGAGCATTGGCATTCGCTGAGCCTTGTCTGTCCACTCCACTTAAATGCATAGGTAGGCAATGCAGTGATAAAAGGATGAGCACAGCTTGGTAACGATTCATGACACCCCTTGGGAGTTTCCTGCCGAGATTACATCATCGTTGCAGCCAGCGTCCGTCATAGGAATCGAGGATGTGCAAACGCTCCCGCCAGTTGGTGCCGCAAGCCGTCCGACTCAGTCCAGCCAACCTTGTGAGATCAGAAGGCGACGGAAGCCCGGCGTTTCGAGAGACACCGGCGGAAAGTAAAGGCCTATTTCTTTGCGAGTCCACCAGGCGCCGGTTTTGCTCCGCTCGGCCACGGTGGTGAAACGATACTCAAACAAACGTGCCCGGACGTAGTGTGGCGGAGCTTGGGAAAACGGGTTCTCGCCTAATAAACTGAGGACGGCTTTGTCCCCCTCCAGTAGCTTGGCCATGAAGTTCACGAACCAGGGATAGTTTGAATAGTCCGACATAGCCGCGAACCACATGAGCCAATCGATCCGCAAATGATAAGGCGCGATCTGCGGGGGCATGCGGTCCAGGCGTCCGGGTTTTGCTTTGAACTCATACTCGCGCCAGCGGGTGGAGGACGTCACCACATGCTCGTCCGTACCTTCCACAATCACTTCGTAACGTGTACGACTGATACTTCCAAACGCTCCATACGTACCCACCAAGTGCAGCGAGTTGAAATTCGTATTCATTACCTGGCTTGCCGAGAGCATGTTTACCACCACCGGAACACTTAGC
>CALMAV010000445.1:13460-13995 GCA_937859895.1 uncultured Bryobacterales bacterium
GCGGTCAGCGCCGCAACACCTATGTAGCTCCACTGGACCGGCATCGGCACGGGCTGCATCGAAGGCGGCAACCAGTGCACAATGCCCGATAGAAACTTCGCATCCAAGGTGGAGAACGCCAGAATAAGCGTGAGCCAGTTCAGCCAGGAAAGATTCCCACTACTGATAATGCTCAGCTGGAACACGATGGTGATAATACCCGCAATGCCAGCTATGGGCTGCGGCATCAGCAGGCCGAACGGGACGATCAGTTCAGCAAAGTGGTTGAACAGAACGCCAGCTTTGCCCAACCAGTGTGGCCCTACCTGGTAAAACCAGCTGACCGGGTTGGGCATCGGCTGTGTCTCGTAGTGGTAATCCAGACAGGTCAGGTCTCGCCAGCACGTATCACCGCGCAGTTTAATTAGGCCGGCTCCGAACATGATCCGGAATAGCAGCCAGCGGAACAACCAAATCGGGATAAGGCTCGGAATCTTGCCCGCGCCGCCGAGGAAGATCGCAAAGAAGCAGCATTCCAGCAGGATCGATTCCCAAC
>CALMAV010000446.1 GCA_937859895.1 uncultured Bryobacterales bacterium
GATAGTGATGGTAAGGCGCGCGACTACATGGGCATTGCTTCTTCCAGCGATCTGTTGCACTGGGCAGACGCCTCGCAGGAGCCGGTGCTGCCGCGGCGGCCGACTGCTTTTGATTCGCGCGTGATGGAGCCGGGCCCGACTCCGATTGTGACCGATACAGGCATTCTGTTGCTCTATAACGGAGCTGACGAAAAGCTGGTGTACGGTCCTGGGTGGGCGCTCTTCGACAAGCAGAATCCAGCGCGATTGATTGCACGTAGCGAGACTTCTTTTCTGGCGCCGAAATTTGAGTGGGAGAAGAGCGGGACTGTGCCGAATGTGATTTTTCTGGAAGGCGCGATTCAGAAGAAGGTTACAGCGGATTCAGTTGAGTTGACCGGCTACTACGGGGCGGCGGATAAGTATATCGGCGTGGCGCGAATCAAGGTCCGTTTAAATACGAAGTAACATTAGATTACTCAGAAGACTTGGATTGTGTATGCGAATGTGTGCTGCTTTTGTGCTGGCTATTTGCTTTATACCCATGTTAAGTGCTGAGTCCCCTTCCGATAGTCATCGGCTTCTTACGATTGATCTCGATACGGCCTCTTTCCCGGTTGTTGATACGTTTGGCGATCCAACTTTGAGTGGTGGTACGCAGGTCTGGTCTCCATGGTTCGGTTCGCTCATAGGCGACGCCACCCAGCAAACTACAGTTCCGGTGAAACAAGGTCCTGGTGCGACTGACCCCTTTACGGCCTATATCTACCGTCGAGGGTGCAAAGTCGGCTACTACGAAGTTAAGGATTTAAGGGATGACTCTTTGCGTCGCAAGTTTCGATGCGAACCGGTTGGGCAACAGCCGATTACCGTAACCATCCAGAACTTTGATGTTCTCAATCTTGACGGACTGTTTGCGCGAGTGTCGTACGCCGGCCCCTGGCGCTGCTACTACACGACTCCTGATTCGATTTGCAGTCTTCAAGCTGTGCGCTTCACTATCGGGGTTTTTCCGATTGGGAGCGATGGCCAATTTACCTTTCCAATGCCGGATTTCGGTCACGATCCGAACCTTCCGAAGATCACCGGCTCGGAGTTAGGAGCGAACGTCATGAACCGAGAAGCCACAATCGACTTTGTTATAGGTCCGCTACGGGGCGGTTCAAGTCTTGGTCATCCTGTCGTTGGAGACGCACAATCTGCAAGAGCTTTGCCCGTAGCTCAAGACTATGCGAGCGAACTCAGCTTGACCTTTGTTCCACAACGCTGAGGGAACTTATTCTTCTTCAAATCCCGGCAGCAATAAACAGCTCAGGCATTACTTCGATTGGTTCCCGAGTGATAGAAAGCAGGTGGTTCGCGATGGCTTCGGCTTGCTTCCGAAGTTCTGGAACAGCGGTGGTCTCGAAGAGATCACCAAAGCGTGGTGGTCCGAGAGTTAGGAGCCAATCCACCTTCCTACCCTCGATATCGACAACTACACCGTTTCCTGCGGTTCGCAATCCTCTACCGGTTGCCCCCGGCACAGCGTACCCTTCATCGAGCAGACAGTGAATGAACACGTTCTCTGTGCCGCGGTAGTTGCTGTCCGGCCCGGTACAGTTAATAACTCGTTCCACATTCAAAGAGAACTGTGATCCTTTTCGCAAATGTAGGTCGGCCTGGAGACCGGATTCGGTTGCCCTTAGCTGTTGCAGGCGACCCGCGTGGACAATCAACTGCCGACGTGCAAGAGCTTCGTTCACCTTTATTCCTATCTCGGGAGCCATGCGATGCCGGTGGATGTCCCACCATGTTTTGAGATGGCGGAAGATGCGCTGTTGCTCCTCAGGGGCGAGTTGTTGCCAGATGTCGTTGGTTACGGGGCGTAGCGAATCCAGTACCGCCCTCCAATCGACGCTCTTTGACTGCGCTGTGCGGACAGCAGAGCGGATGGATCGCAGGAGGGCTCGGGCGCTGAGTTTGCCCGATATGGGAATGGGCCCAGGCAAGGGACGGTACGGCGCATGCACTTGCGGCAGTTTGCCGCGCCTGGAGAGGATATGGATTTGGCCGGTATGGCCCTGAGACAACAGCGCGAGAAAGGCGTCTACCGCGGTGAGCCCGGCGCCTACTAACAGAACATCTTTCTCAGGAGCGAGTTGGGACAGTGCATCTGGCTGCCAGGGCGAAGGGAAATAGCCTGGCAGGCACTCCGCCAAAGTGCGAGAGGCGGGATTACCCGGCGCTAAGACCACGTTACCGGCTTCGAGACGTTCTCCGTTCTGTAGATATACGGTCGCTGACAATCCGTCAAACGTGATGCGCGTTGCCGGTGTAAGGTGGTGCCGAAGCCTGCTATTGGGTCCAGCCGAACGGACCGTAGTCTCGAGTACGTCCTGAATATAGGCGCCATACAGCCTGCGCGGTGCAAACAGGCCAGGATCAGCCGAAGGCATTCCGTGGGCCTGTAACCAATGGAGAAAGTGCAAGGGCTCACTGCCGAAGGCACTCATGCGGATGGCGGGAACATTCAGCAGATGCTCGCCGTAAGAGGTGGAGTACGCCAAACCGCGGCCTGGCAGCCTTGGTTCCACGATGTCAACCTGGACTGAGCGGTTCTGGCGTAACAGGTGGATGGCCACCATGGTGCCTGAAAATCCGCCGCCAATGATAGTGACCCGAAGTGGTTTTGACGCTTCCAGTGCTACTCCTCTTCCCCTCCTTCCATTCTCTCCATTGGTCGCAGCGTCCACTCAGATCTTCAGAGGCATTGCGCATTGGAGAATGCATCACAAGCTCTCGGCGCGGAATGAGACATAGACCCTGCGTCAGGGTGGTTCGGGTCACTTAGTTGAAACTTGTTACGCATACGACGTTTAGATGTACAAACACTTTTTGATGTCGGGATAACGTGGAGCTCCGAGGAGATTCATTGCTAAGTGACCGCCGAGTTGCTACTCTAAGAGTGCCCCCCGCCCACATTCGTCCTTTGTAAGCGGTTGTTCCTGCTTATTTCGACTCTCGGTTTTGTAAGTTATACACGACTACAGATCTGTGGTTCGTTTCTTCAAGGACGTCTTTACCCGGTACCCGGCGCTTTGATTGTCCTTGATTATGACTGAATTTTCTGAATTAACTCTTTCTCCGGCGCTTCATCAGAACTTGCTCCGGAACAGCTTTTTGAAGCCTACGCCTGTCCAGGCCGAGGCAATTCCCCCTGCTCTGACAGGGGCTGATGTTGTTGCGACGGCGCAGACCGGCACTGGCAAGACGCTTGCCTTCCTGCTGCCGATTATGAATTCGCTTTTGAACCCGGCCGAAGCGCCCGCCCAAACTGCGGGACGGCCCCCTGCAACGCAGATTCGAGCGCTTGTTCTAAGCCCCACGCGTGAACTTGCCATCCAGATTGCCGAGGCCTTTTCTAAGCTGGCGATAGGAACTGGACTGCGAGCAGCGGTTGTTGTTGGTGGCTTGAGCGAACAGACACAGCTCAATGCCATTAAGCGTGGCGTTCAATTGGTGATTGCCACTCCTGGCCGACTCGAGGATTTCCTGAGCCGGCGGCTTGTGAACTTGACGGCCGTGCAGACGCTGGTGCTGGATGAGGCTGACCGGATGCTTGATATGGGATTCCTTCCCGCTATTGAGAAAATCCTGGCGATTTTGCCTTCTAATCGCCAGAGCCTGTTCTTTTCCGCCACGATGGAGAAGACGGTGGAGCGGCTAATCAGCCGGCATTCGAAGAGCCCAGTGCGTATTGCCGTGGGCGGTAGCGGCACGAACAAGACACCTGATCAGGTGGACTTGCACGTGTATGAAGTAAACAATGACCAGAAGATCGGTCTGTTGAAGCATCTGCTCGGGCTGGAGCAGGGTTCGTTTCTGGTCTTTGCTCGGACTAAGCACAGCACTGATCGTTTGGCCAAGCGACTGGCTGGACTGGGTGTTCGTGCGGTCGCGATGCACGGCGACCGGACACAGAGTCAACGCAATCAAGCGTTAGCAGGTTTCCGGGATGGCCGGTATCGAGTGCTGGTGGCAACCGATGTGGCTGCTCGGGGCATCCATGTGGACAGCGTGGCCCACGTGGTCAATTTTGATCTGCCGCAGGCACCGCAGGACTTCATTCATCGCGTTGGACGGACAGGTCGTGCCGGCCAGCGTGGCTCTGCTTCGACGTTCAGCTTGCGGAGCGAGCGCGGCGAGATCAAGCGGATTGAGCGTGAGTGCAGAGTACGACTTCTGCGTCAAGATTTGTCGCCGGCTTTGATGGTTGAACTGATGGAAGCGGCCGCTCAGGTGGACAACTTAGTTGAAACATCGAGTGAGGCCAAGCGCTTTCAGCCGATCTATCGTGCAAACGATCGCGATGACCGACCGGAGTCAAGTGGACGCGGAAGAGGCGAGTTCTCTTCTGAGAAGCGCAAAGGTGGATTCAGACCAGGAGCGAAGCCAGGTGGGTTCGGACCGGGCGGGATGAAGCGTTCGTCGCCGAGACCGGGCGGTTCCAGCCGTGCGGTTACTGCTAAGGCTTAGGCCTGCGCGGCAATCCTTCTAGTCGTAGCTGGCGACCAAAACTTCAACGAGGGGCAAGTTGGATGGGTCGCCAGTTTAGGCGTTTCCGGTATGCGGCTGGGTTGAAGTCCCCACAGCAGGTAGCCAGAATTCCAGAATGCGCTTTAGAGCGTCAACCTGTAGCGGTTTGCTGAGATAATCGTCCATTCCGGCAGCAAGGCATCGCTCTTTATCACCCGGCAACGCATGAGCCGTCAATGCAATTATGGGAGTTCGGCTACTTCCGTTTTCTCGTTCCAGATTTCGTATCTGGCCGGTCGCACCATAGCCATCCAGCTCGGGCATTTGCCCATCCATCAAAATCAAATCGTATTTCGAGTGCTGCCAGCACCCAACGGCTTCCACCCCATTCGCTGCAAGGTCAACACGGCAGCCTAGCTTCTGGACAATGCGGCTGGCCACAACCTGATTCACCGGATTGTCCTCAGCAAGTAAGATATGCCGATTTTCGAGTTGAGGGGAGGAAATCAGTCGCTCTAGCGCAGGTTTGGCTCCGACGAATTCCCGACCACGGGCTAATGGCAGGTCCACCCAGAAGATGCTTCCGCCACCAGGGTTTTGGGAAGAGCCAACCGTTCCGCCCATGAGCTCACCGACTTGCTTAGAAATATAGAGGCCGAGGCCAGTTCCGCCAAAGCGCCGGGTAGTGGACCCGTCGGCTTGGCTGAACGCCTTGAATAGAAACTGTGCAGCCTCGGGCGGAATGCCGATGCCAGTGTCGATGACACTCAAGCGGACCCGCAAGTCACTCGCCGAAAGACTTTCGCCTGTCACCTGAACCGTGATGCGTCCGGATGGGGTGAACTTAACGGCATTGGCTAGGAAGTTGAGCAAGATTTGACGGATGCGAGCCGAATCGCCAATTAGATAATTGGGCACCGAATCCTGGTAGTCAACTGTCAGTGTGAGGCCTTTGTGACAAGCTTCAGCGTGAAGAAGTTCCGCACATTGCTCAACCGTACGGCGTAGGTTGAAAGAAACTTTCTCGCATGTCAACTTGCCAGCTTCAGCTTTGCTCAGGTCAAGAACGTTATTCAGTAATCGCAGTAAGGCTTCGCCAGAAACCTGGGCCGTTTCCGCCCATTCGCGCTGTTCAGTATTGAGTTGGCTGTCCAGAAGCAGAGAAACCATCCCGAGAACGCCGTTAAGCGGAGTACGAATTTCATGGCTCATGTTCGCCAGGAACTGGCCCTTGGCCTGCGCAGCTGTTTCGGCAGCCTCTTTGGCACGGCGGAGCTCTTCTTCCTTGCGCTTCTGCTCGCTAACGTCTTCGTAGGTACCAATTAGACCAACAACTTTTCCCTTCTCATCTTTCAGCGGGATTTTGCAGCTACGAAGCGTTATGGTATTGCCATCCGGCAGTGCGATTTGTTGCTCGTAGTTTCGTTTGGGCGTACCGGTGAACATCATGACGCGGTCATCGGTTTCGTAACGAGCAGCGTCGACGCCACTCAGAAAGTCATAATTGGTTTTACCAACAATCAACGCCGGCGATTCCAATCGATGGTCGGACGCAAAGGCCTGATTGCAGCCCTGGAATCGGCCCTCGCGGTCCTTCCAGAACAACCGCTGAGGCATGGCATCAATGGCGAGGCGAAGCAAACGCTGCAAACGGCCCAGTTCACCTTCAGCGTCCTTGCGGACCGTAATGTCATCGATCGTGCCCACAGCACCGGCCAGCACTCCATCGGCGTCTCTAACCGGTGAGGTGCGCATGTCGATCCAGCGATGGGCGCCATCAGCAAACTGAACACGGAACTCGGATTGGAATGGCTCGCCGGCCGCTCGTTTAATGTCCCATTCCGCCATGACATGCCGCTGATCAGGCGGTAGCATAGCGCGATGTTCCTTGTTCACAATCTGCTGGCGGCTCAAGCCAAAGATTTGCTCGACACGCCGATTCAGGTAGGTAAGCTTACCCTGGGCGTCAACACGGAAGATGCCTACCGGACTGGCTTCGTTGAGCCCGCGCTCCCATTCCTGATTGGTTCGAAGACTCTCTTCGGCAAGCGCCTGTTCTGTGATATCCCAAGCAATTCCAATAATGTTGGGAACCGAGCCATCTGAGACAGTTTGCTGGCGAGCACGGGCAGCTACGTGCCGTACTGACCCGTCGGGTAAAATAACCCGGTACTGAACACTAAAATCCTCCTTCCCCCAGCAACAAGTGTGCAGCTTGTGCAACATTCGCTCGCGATCGTCAGGGTGCAGCCGCTGCTCCCAAGCGCTGAGCGAGGACTCAAATTCGCCTGGAGCGAAGCCAAACAAGCGATCAGCCATTGAGGTTCTGGTGACCGTGTTGGTGGTGCGATTCCACTCCCATACCTGCAGCAGTCCAGCTTCCAATGCCAGATTGACGCGCAACTCGAGTTGCGACACCTGCTGCCGCTGCTCCTCCAGCTCACGTTCCCGCCGCTGAAGGTCCGCATCCATAAGGGCCAGCTTCCTCAAGGTGTACGCTGCCTCGAGTTGCTCCATCACGCAGGCGGCTAATGTTTGTAACTGAGTAGCCTGTTCGGGCGTGAATGCCTTCCGCACCTCGGTGTCGACAATGCAGAGAGTACCGAGCCGGTAGCCATCTTTGGTGATCAGAGGCGCCCCCGCATAGAAGCGGATGTGAGGGGGGCCTGTCACCGAGGGATTGTGAGCAAAGCGAAGATCACATGTCGCGTCAGGGACGATCAGCGGCTCGTCCGAAAGGATGGCATGGCTGCAGAAGGCGACATCCCGCGAAGTTTCACTCTCGTTGAAGCCATAACAGCTTTTAAACCATTGCCGGTTCCGGTCAACTAGGGCCACCGCCGCAATAGGAACTCGAAAGAGAGAAGCTGCCAGAGCAGTCAGCCGATCATAGGTCGGCTCCGGTTCTGTGTCCAGAACCTGATAGCTGTACAGGGCTTGAATGCGCTGCGCTTCCACGAGCGATGCGGGAGACATACTCATCGCAACCTGCCCTGAGAAGCCTGTAGAGACCGAGATGGATCAGAATAATTCAAGAGAGAACTGTATGAAGCATGTGGCCGAAACGACCGCAAACTCTCGTATATTCAGTCGGCACGGTCCTCGCAAACTACAAGTACTAAGTAGCTTCCTCAAATTACAGAGGTCAAAGCCGCTCCATAAGTATTTGTTATCTTAACATTCTCTTGCATAAAAATAACTTCTAGGCTACGGTAGATTTATGGACCAGCACCTGAGCGCTAAGGTGTGCTCGTCTAAAAGAATATCGCTCTAAGGGCAGCTTCTTGAGTTAGTGCTGGCCAGTGTCGAGTGACGGCTTTGTGACTGTCAAGAGCAAGGATTTGGATTCAAATATGGCAACCAATCTTCTTTCCGGCGCGAAAATTTTGCTCAACTGCCTGGTGCAGGAAGGCGTTGAATGTATGTTCGGCTATCCGGGCGGGGTAACGCTTCCGCTGTACGACGCCCTCTACGAACACCAGATCCGCCATGTGCTGGTGCGGCATGAGCAGAATGCGGCGTTTGCGGCGCAGGGTTATGCGCGAACAACCGGCAAGGTAGGGGTTTGTTGTGCCACATCGGGACCGGGTGCCACAAATCTGGTGACCGGCTTGGTAGACGCGATGATGGATTCGGTGCCGATTGTGGCTATCACCGGTCAGGTTTCAAACAAGCTAATGGGGAGCGATGCCTTTCAGGAAGCGGATACGTTTGGAATCACAAGATCGGCGACCAAGCACAACTTCCTGGTTAAGAACGTAGCTGATCTGCCACAGATTATCCATGAGGCGTTCTACATTGCTGCTTCCGGCCGGCCAGGTCCGGTGCTTGTGGATATCACAAAAGATGTCTTTCAGGCACAGGCCCACTATGCGCCGGTAACCGAGATTCATCTGCCGGGTTATCGCGTATTTAGTGAGGGACACGTGGGGCAAATCCGGCGAGCGGCGCAGATGATGTGGGAAGCCGAGCGGCCGTTTGTGTATGCAGGCGGAGGCATCATAGCGGCCAATGCGCATGACGAACTGCGTGAACTGGTGGAGACGCTGGACGCGCCCACCGTTTGCACGTTGATGGGTTTGGGTGTCCTGCCTTATGACCATCCAAGATTCATCAGTATGCCCGGAATGCACGGCAGCTATGCCGCCAATATGGGCATGACGCACACGGACCTGATTATTGCGTTGGGCGTTCGCTTTGACGATCGGGTAACCGGACGGCTCAATGCGTTTGCTCCTCATGCCAAGGTGATCCATGTAGATGTGGACCCGGCCGAGATTGGGAAGAACCGGTATGCTGATTTGCCGATTGTGGGCAATGCCAAGAAGGTGTTACCGAAACTTACGGCAGCATTAAAGGAACTGAAGCCTGAGATGGAAGGGCGAAAGGCCGGGGCTAGAGCGGAGTGGCGGGGCCAGATTCAGGCCTGGAAAGAGGAGAATCCGTTGGTTCCAGTGCGGTCGGAAACGGAGATCAAACCCCAGCATTTAATGGCCGAAATTGACCGGTTGTCCGGCGGTCGAGCAATTATTGCGAGTGACGTGGGTCAGCACCAGATGTGGTCTGCACAGCTGATCCGATATAACGAGCCACGGCTTTGGATTAATTCGGGCGGGCTAGGTTCGATGGGCTTCGGACTACCTGCCGCAATCGGCTGCCAATTTGCCCGGCCTGACAAGCTGGTGTTTGCCATTGTTGGCGATGGTGGCTTCCAGATGTCCATTCCGGAGCTGGCCACAATTGCCAACCATGCGCTGCCCATCAAGATCATTGTGATGAACAACGGTTATTTAGGGATGGTACGGCAGTGGCAGGAGTTATTCTACAACAACCGGCTGAGTCAGGTGGAGCTTACTTCGTTCCCCGATCCGGAGAAACTTGCGGGCGCATACGGATTTAAGGGCAGCACAGTTGAGGACGTGAAAGAGATGCCGCGGGTGCTGGAAGAGGCAGTGCGCGCATCAGGGCCGTACTTGTTGAACGTCAAAGTTTCCTCTTTTGAGAACGTGTTTCCGATGGTACCGGCAGGCGGGGCGCTCAATGAGATGGTGCTGCGGCCGCCGCAACCGGTGGAAGTATAGGTCGACCCGATGCAGCAAGTTATTTCGCTGTTGATGGAGAACAAACCCGGAGCGCTGATGCGGGTGACCGGATTGCTGAGTCAGCGAGGATACAACATCGAGAGCCTGACGGTGGCGCGAACCACCGATCCGACTCTTTCCCGCATGACTATTACGGTAGACGTGGAAGCGAATATCCGGGCACAAGTGATCAAGCAGATGAATAAGCTGATTAACGTGCTGCAAGCGACGGATGCAACGGATGGGCCGGCAGTGAATCGCGAACTGATCTTATTACGGGTAAGGACTTTGCAGGGTACTCGAACAGCGGTATTGAAAGAAGCTGAGATTTTTGGGGCTCGCGTAGTCGATTCGACCGCCGAAGGATTTGCACTAGAGGCGACTGGCGATAGCGAAAAATTGGATGAGTTTGTAGATGCGATGCGGAGCTACGGCGAGATTGATATCTCGCGATCGGGCATTGTGTCTATGCCGCTGGATGGCAAGAAGCTGCGGCTATCTGCGCCCGTACCTCTAGGGGCAGCGCCGGAAGAAGTGCTTGAATTCGAAGAAGCGGAATTAGGATAGAGATGCCAAAACGTTACTACGAGGGAGACGGAGATCTTACTCCGCTTCGCAACAAGACCATTGCCATTGTGGGCTACGGAAGTCAGGGGCATGCGCACGCGCTCAACCTGCGGGATTCGGGCTTAAAGGTGGTAGTCGGGCTGCATCAGGGAAGTAAGAGCAAAACAAAAGCAGAGACGGCCGGACTACAGGTTCTAACAGTAGCGGAAGCGACCAAAGCAGCAGATGTGGTGATGGTTTTGCTGCCTGATCACTTGCAGGGCGAGGTGTACCGGAGTGAGATTGCGCCGAGTTTAAGTGCCGGCAAGACGTTGATGTTCGCACATGGATTCAATATCCATTTCAATGAAATTAAGCCGCCGGAAAATGTAGATGTTTCTATGATTGCGCCGAAAGCTCCAGGGCATCGGGTGCGCGAGTTATTTGTAGAGGGCGTTGGAGTGCCGGCGCTAGTGGCGATTGCGCAGGATGCATCTGGGCAGGCACTACCGAATGCGTTGGCTTATGCGTTCGGGTTGGGCTGCTTAAAGGCAGGCGTAATCGAAACAACATTCAAAGAAGAGACTGAGAGCGATCTGTTCGGCGAACAAGCAGTGCTCTGTGGCGGCGTCAGCGAATTGATCCGGGCCGGCTTTGAGACTTTGACTTCGGCTGGGTATGCGCCGGAGATTGCTTACTTCGAATGCCTGCATGAGTTGAAGCTGATTGTCGATCTGATCTATGAGGGCGGGCTTGGCTATATGCGGTACTCCATCTCCGATACAGCTGAATATGGCGACTATACACGAGGTTCACGTTTGGTTACCGAGCAGACCCGGGCTGAGATGAAGAAGATTCTTAGCGAGATTCAGTCTGGCGAGTTTGCCCGAACGTGGTTGGCAGAAAATCGCGAGGGCCGGAAGAAGTTTCTCGCCATGCGCGAGAGTGCGAAAGACCAACCCATTGAGAAGGTGGGTGCGGAACTACGGGCGATGATGCCGTTTCTAAAGAAGCGAAAAGAAGCTGGCGTTCCGGAAGAAGTGGGCGTCGGGGCTTAAGGCCTCGCGCTCAGATCTATTCGCAAGCGACAGTTTGCAAGCCGAGGTATCTGGCACAGCCATCGAAGTCCCGGTCCTGATGAAGAAGCTGAAGACCGCTCTCGATGCAAAATGTAGCAATGATCATGTCGATTGTCTTGCGAACAGTGATACCGCGCTTGCGCAGCAAACGGAAGTTAGCAGCGGCCTGAACTGCTATTTTCAGGCCGCCTAGTTCAACAATCACTAAGGAAGTGAGAAGGGATTTGGCATGGACGAAGTCGCTATCGTTTCCAAACCCCTGCAAGACCTCAGTCAGAATCAAATCACCGATAACAAGTGATTCCAGGCTCAACAGCGTGTCGAGCTTGTCCGTTTGAGGCGTTCTTGCCCCGTTGAAATAGTCGATCCAGACGCTTGAATCGACCAGAATCAATCGTCTCTCCGGAGTGATTCCACGTCACCTTGCCAATTCAACTTTCCCCGAAACTGCCGGATCTTTTCCTGCTTATTCAGCCGTAAGATGGTTTTCAGGCCCAGTTCGACAGCTTCGCGTTTGGTCGTCAAACCCGTTGCGCGGAGAGTATCTTGCATCAGCTTGTCGTCGATTACAATATTGGTTCGCATGATGTGTACGTCCTGGTTAGAGTATACACATTGTGGCGATCTGGAGCAATAGGGCTGAAGGCAACTTGGCTCAAAGCGTCATTATAGATCGATTCGGCGGTCAGTATGGCGGGTGAGGTACCAGCACGGCTTCGCGCCAGAGTGCGGGAAGACTGAATTCACACAGGTCTCAGCTTTGGGA
>CALMAV010000447.1:0-3046 GCA_937859895.1 uncultured Bryobacterales bacterium
GCTACCGCTATGGCCTGGAACTTCGGAAGCTTTACTCTCTTCCGCTTCATTACTGGCCTTGGTATCGGCGGCGAGTACGCGGCCATCAACTCGGCTGTCGATGAACTGATTCCCGGCAAAGTTCGGGGCACAGTCGATCTGGTTGTTAATGCGACTTTCTGGATCGGGGCAGCTGCTGGAAGTTTGGTTTCCACTGCACTACTCAAGAGCACATTCTTTGATCCGAACGTTGGCTGGCGGTTGGCCTTCGGTATCGCTGCCGTGCTTGGAGGAGGCGTGCTGATCCTGCGGCTCTCGGTTCCAGAAAGTCCGCGCTGGCTGATGCTGCGAGGCCGGGAAGAAGAGGCAAGCAAAATTGTCAGCGGTGTCGAGGAGAAGGTCGCGGCCAAGAAAGGACCATTACCGGCGCCGTCTGGTGAGAAGTTGAAGATTGCGGTCCGTGACCACACGCCGTGGGGCGAAATCTTCTACAGCATGTTGGGAAAGAATCGGTCGCGCTCGTTGCTGTCGCTTACGCTGATGATCGCGCAAGCATTCTTCTTTAACGCCATTTTCTTTACCTATGGTCTGGTGGTCCAGAAATCATATGGAGTGAAATCCGTCGATCTGCCCATGCACCTGCTTCCGTTTGCCATTGCCGACTTCCTGGGCCCGGTCGTTCTAGGGCCGCTATTTGACTCCATCGGACGCAAACCAATGATTACGGCCACCTTTGGAATCGGAGGCGTTCTCCTCGCTTTAACAACAATTCCCTTTGTGAATGGAAGCTTGGGCGCTACGGGGCTGGGCTGGTCTTTCAGCGTTATCTTCTTTGTTGCCTCCTCGGCTGCAAGCGCGTCCTACCTCACCGTCAGCGAGATCTTCCCTCTTGAGATACGAGCGCTTGCCATTGCAGTTTTTTACGCAATCGGCACACTGATTGGCGGAGTCGGCGCACCCTTGCTCTTTGGTGAATTAATCGCAACCGGCTCTCGCTGGAACGTGGGCATGGGCTACCTGCTCGGTTCGGCACTGATGATTATCGCGGCCATCACTGAAGGTGTGATCGGCGTGGAAGCGGCGGGCAAATCACTGGAGAGCATCTCCGAGCCTTTGGGGAGCCGCTAGGTTCTTCCGTGCCCAGCGTTCCGCATCTATCACTTCGATGCCACGCTGGGCATTGAATGTATTTTTCATCTTCCACGCAACTCCTTTACCCTCCGCAAATACCACTCGATATTTCTTGATCGTGTCAGCAGGGTCTTGAGCGAATTCAGCTTTCAATACCGGAACGCTCCACTTCACACGTCGCACCTTGCGATATAAAACCTGATCCATAATGTCCGCTAAGCGGGCATACGTGATGGTATCCCCAGCCGTGTACACCACCTGGTTAGCTATTCGTGGCTCGTGAAAGAGGATCTCGCGCGTCAGAGCACCAATGTCCTCGGGCGTCGTGACGGTAACGGCATTGTCCCAACTTCCGAGCGCGTGCACAGTGTTCTGCGCCAAGTCCACTACTCCGAACGAAGGCTCGAACAGGAAGCTGGTGAACATGCCAGTCGAGATAATGATCCACTCTGTCCGTTGTTGCGAGCGCAGCATGTCGCGTACATCGAGCTGCTCGTCAAAGAGATCCTGCGCACTGCCTCTGCCGATAACATCGTAATCAACTCCGAATTGCCAGGGAACATAGCGCTTCACGCCACCGTCGAGTACGGCGCGGGCGAGTTTGCGCTGGATGCTGCCTCCAGCCACGAAACCTGTGCAGCCAACTACCGTATGGAATTGTCCGAAACGAGCAGCCAAATCGGCAACAGAATCCGCCAGCAGATCGCCAGATAGAAAGCTAACGTTCATGGAGCGGAGTTCGTCCAGATCCTGTTGCTTACGGGGACTTGGTGACGCTATGGCTTGAGGACGGAGCAGGACGGTAACGAAGGCATCCCTTGCGAGACTTCGGAGCACCGCCATGCCGAGTTCGCCGGCACCCAAGACGAGAATTGAGTTGGAGAGCGGGTCTGCGCTTCTACTGTTGCTCATGCTTCTGAATGCGGCATCGTGTGCCCCTGGTTCGCTTCATTTATCGTTCACTCTGCCTGATGGATGGAGGGCTACTCAACCTTACGGCCGAACAATGCTTCGAACTGGGTGAAAACCGGTTCGAAAATGAAATTCCGAAGCCAATTGCTCGCCTTCTCAACATCTCCATCAGCCGCGTCGAACACGCCATAGAATTCGAAAAATGAGCCGCCGCTTCTTGTTAGAGGTCGTACTTGCATGTGGCCGATGTAGTTCAGGGTGAGAGCTGCACCTTCAAAAGTTAAAAAGCTGAGCCGCATCTCCGGGTCTGAGAGTTCAAGCAGCCGTTCCCGCACAACTCCGCCAGTGCGCGCCTGTAACGTCCTGACTGAGCCAACCTTTCCTGGGAGGTCTCCTTCTTCTAATTGGCTCGAAGCAATAAAGGGAAACCACCTTGGAAGCGCGTTGAAATCTCTAACCAATTCCCAGACTTGTTCGGGCGCAGCACTCACGACCGTACTGCTATAAACCATTGCCATACTGTGTTTGTCTCCTTTTTGAGGTTTGTCACTAACAAGGTGATTGCGGAGTTATCCTTCTCCGCAGAGAGCTGCCCTAGTCACCCTTCAGGCTGATAACAACCTTCCCGTAAGCACCGCGGTAGAGACGGTCGTAAGCGGCCAAGGTGTTATCGAAGCTGTACACACTGTCGATCACGGGACGGAGCTGCCACATTTCAAAAGAACGCAGCATATCCTCGAATGCGGCTCTCGGGCCTACGGAGCTGCCGCTAACGGTGAGTTGCTTCACTACAAATGGAAACAGCGGAATAGTAGCGGTAACTCCGTCGAGAAACCCTAACAAGGCGATGTGTCCGCCAATCTTGGCAGCCTGCAAGGATCGTCGTAGGTTGTCGCCGCCTACTACTTCCACAATCAGGTCGGCACCTTTGCCGGAAGTGAGGCTTAGGACGGCCTGTTCCCAATCGGGCTGCTTGAGGTAATTGACTTGGTGGGCAGCTCCCATCTCCCTCACTCGTTCAAGC
>CALMAV010000447.1:3056-6646 GCA_937859895.1 uncultured Bryobacterales bacterium
GCTGGAGGTCACGATGACCTTGGCACCTAAGGCAACCCCAATCTGCAAGGCAAACAGAGAGACGCCGCCCGTTCCTTGTACAAGCACGGTCTGCCCGGCACAAACCTTCGCCTTCTCAACAAGGGCATACCAGGCGGTCACAGCGGCACAAGGAGGGGTCGCCGCTTCAATGTCGGTTAGATGGCAGGCGCTTGGACAAGAATTTGCTCATCGACAACAATTTGCTCGTCTAGCGCACCTGAGATCAGATTTCCGAGCGTGTATGTAGACTCCTCCAACTGAGGCTGGCCCGCCAGCCACTGCGTTGCGAAATTGGTGAGAACCCGGTCACCGCGCCTGACTCTCGTAACACTCTTGCCCGTTTCCAAAACAACGCCTACCGCGTCGCTTCCCTGAATCATAGGGAAAGTCAGATGAGGGTTGTAAGATCCGTCAACAAGGAGCTTGTCCCGGAAGTTCAGCGACACTGCGCTGACCTGCACTAACACCTCGTTTTCACCTGGAGTCGGTATGGATCTCTCCACCATCTGCAGGTTCGTGCGGTTAAAACCAACCAGTTCCCAGGCCTTCATTGCTTCATTTGCTCGCGCTTCCCTCAGCTTTTCTAGTTCGAGTTTAATCGAACTACTTGGGACAATGCTACGACAGTGCAGCTACGATGTCAAAGTGAAGGTTGTTATTCATCCGCAAGCGGAGGATTTAAAGCTGGCGAGAGTGCTTCATGCGCTCAGCGATCCCGTGCGGTTACAACTGGTCCGTATGCTGGCTACCGAAGGAGATCTGCCCTGTAGTGCTCTTTGCCTTGGACGGCCCAAGTCGAGTATGTCGCACCATTTCAAAACCATGATTGATGCGGGCTTGCTACGTGTGGAGATTGCCGGCAACACTCATGTAAACAATCTCCGGTTTGACGACCTGGAGAGCCGCTTTCCGGGGCTGATTCCGGCTGTTCTCAAAGCCGCTGAAAGCACTGATAGGACCAGGTAGCTGGCTTAATACAAATCTTTTTGCCTGATTTCGGAGTGAACTGATTAGGCGCTGAAGAGCAATCTCCGGTCGTTGTCCGCGTCAATCTGTCTGGATGGTATCGGACTCCGGGGAGACCGGGCTATTTTGGGCTAGGAGAGAGGTCACGCTTTGCACTCAACTTCGTCAGGGCTGCCAAGTCTGCCCGCGGACTCAAACGTACTTTTTCTGACATACAACGCAATGCCCAGTTCTCACGCGGGCCTGTCCTGTTACAATCGAAATTCCATAAACCCGGCGGCCTCGCCCAAACAGCCATAGATTGTTATACTTAAGCAGTCTCCACATGCCCACTACGACCCTCGATCAGCCGACTACCACATTTTCTAGTGAGGTCGCCAGCGGGGTGGCACAGAAGAAAATCATTCTTCTTAAGCCGCGTGGCTTCTGTGCCGGTGTGGTACGGGCCATCGACGTTGTGAAGATTGCGCTCGATCTGTATGGTGCTCCCATCTACGTTCGCAAAGAGATTGTTCACAACAGGCACGTGGTAGATGAGCTGCGCACAGCCGGCGCGATCTTTGTTGAAGAGCTGGCAGAAGTCCCGGAGGGAGCTCGTGTCATCTTCAGTGCCCACGGTGTTTCTCCCGCCGTTCGTGGAGAAGCCAAAGAGCGTCGCCTTCAGGTGATCGACGCTACCTGTCCCTTAGTCACCAAAGTCCATCTGGAAGCAGTTCGCTTTGCCAAGCAGGGTTACACGATCATTTTGATTGGTCATCGCGACCACGACGAAGTGATTGGCACACTTGGTGAAGCCCCGGAGAGCACCATCCTAGTCTCTGATGTTGGCGATGTTGAACGGCTGAACGTGCTCGATCCTGAGCGCATGGTCTATCTCACGCAAACCACACTCTCCTTAGACGAGACCAGCGAGATTGTCACGCGCTTGCTGGAGCGCTTTCCCAAAATTATGGGGCCGAAGACCCAGGATATTTGTTATGCAACCGAGAACCGTCAGCTGGCCGTCAAAGCGGTAGCGCCCCTGTGTGAAGCGCTCTTGGTTGTTGGTTCGCAGAATAGTTCAAACTCGCGTCGCTTGGTGGAAGTCTGCCAAAAGGCTGGTGTTCCTGCCTACTTGCTGGATGATTTGAGTGAAGTGGAGCCCCAGATGCTTCAGAACGTTAATACGGTTGCAGTGACTGCCGGTGCTTCCGCTCCCGAACATCTGGTGCAGGAGTTGATAGACCATTTGCGCGCGAACGGTTACACAGACTTAGAAGAAGCTGAGATTAAGGAAGAGGATGTGCGTTTTACTCTTCCTTCCGATTTGGAGAGTTTCACACCACGCCTTTATACGGTGCGCTCGTAAAGGCAAGCCCATCCGGAAACGATGAAGTCCAGTCTGCACATCACGGAATCTCTCACCTACGCTGTTCCAGAAGCCATTGAGAAGGCGTCACATTCCCTTCTTAGACGGCAGACGGCTGAAGGCTTCTGGTGGGCAGACCTCCGAGCGGACACAACCTTAGAATCGGATTACATCATGATGCAGTTGTGGCTGCATCCGCCCGTTCACGGCAAGTGGGATCCTCCAACTCGGCCGCAGGTGGGTCGCGCAATGGCCAGCATCCTGGCGCGACAGTTGCCCGATGGCGGGTTTAACATCTACTTGCAGGGTCCGTCAGAAGTGAGTGCGTCTATCAAGGCGTACTTTGCTCTCAAAGTAGCTGGTCTACCTGCAGACGATGTGCGTATGGCACGTCTGCGGAGCCGCATCCTTGAGCTTGGTGGTCTGCAAGAAGCAAACAGTTACGTTCGAACCAACTTGAGCCTGTTCGATCTGTTCCCGCGTAGCGCCTGCCCTGCAATACCGCCGGAACTGATTTTTCTTCCTTTTAATTTCATCTACCAGATGTCGGCGTGGACCCGCGCGATTGTCATTCCGCTCGCCATTGTTCATGCAGCCAACCCGCGGCGACCTGTGCCTTCCGGGTTTAACCTCAACGAACTCTATCTTCCGGGCGCGCCCATGGTGCCCTTGCGCGACCCGAAGAACTTAACGTGGCGCAACTGCTTCCTAGCTGTTGATATCTTCCTCAAGAAGTGGGAGCGCTTCGGTTCCAATGCGTTACGGCAACACGCCATTCGTAAGTGCGCAGAATGGATGCTGGAACGCTTCGAAGGTTCGGACGGATTAGGCGCTATCTATCCTTCGATGCAGTATGCCGTGATGGCTTTAGACGTGCTGGGCTATGGACCCGAGCACCCGCTGCGTCGTCAAGCAGAAGAGCAGTTCAATGGCTTGATGGTGGACAACGATTCGCGCGGATTCTATATGCAGCCGTGCTTTTCGCCTATTTGGGATACCGCGATTGCGGCATTTGCGCTGGCCGAAACGGAACATCCACCAACCGATGCGCTGCGCCGGGTGGCTGATTGGTTCATTGCAAAAGAGGTACGCCGCACTGGCGATTGGGCTGTCAAGCGGCCCGATGTAGAGCCCTCCGGATGGGCGTTCGAGTTCAATAACGAGTACTACCCGGATGTCGATGACACGGCCATGGTGCTGCTTGCCTTGCGCAATATTCGGGCTTCGGACGAAACCAAGCAGCGCGCTTGTGAAA
>CALMAV010000448.1:0-7021 GCA_937859895.1 uncultured Bryobacterales bacterium
ACGCTGCGTGCAAGCCGTTCTTTTCTTCTGCCATTCCGTCCTCCTTATTGTCGGAGAACGCTTCTTACACAAATGTTCTATACCCTCACTTCTTCCATAGATAAACTTCGCCTAGCTGATGGCATTTCGCTCCGGAGTACTACTCAGATGACAATTCGCTCGACCTCATGCAGTGAAATCTCATCCCTCTTCGGTCATATAAGCCCGTCGTGCGCGACGACTCATGCGCCGCAATCTGCTGCGCGACTTCCAAGGGGCCGCCATTTTGAGATAGGCCGTAATGCCCGTGGCACGGAAGGTATGACAGCCGATTGTGGTTCCAATACCGGCCAGCACCGCACGTCGGCGAATCATGCGGTAGACATCGGGTT
Organism: uncultured Bryobacterales bacterium; assembly: GCA_937859895.1. Taxonomy (GTDB): domain Bacteria; phylum Acidobacteriota; class Terriglobia; order Bryobacterales; family Bryobacteraceae; genus Bog-105. The sequence continues at coordinate 372 of CALMAV010000448.1, forward strand.
GCGTCATGGCTTGGTCACTGAACTGTCCCGTTTGTCGGGTCACCGAGCGGAACAAGGGAGACTTCGGTTGCTCTTTCAAGTCGGTCGCTTCCAGGTACTGCGCCAGGTACTCGTCTAAGTAGTGGTTTGCCGGCACCTCATGGCGCTAGCCGCTTTTTCATGTAGTCGTATCCAGAGCCGCCGCCCCTGCAGGTAGCAATCTTCCACTTTCATGGTTACCGTAGCTCCGACACGTGCGAAGGTGAGACCATCAAGCCGATCAGTGCGCGATCGCGTAACCCGATGATCTGTGGCTCCCCAATATGGACAGCTTGGCTTAAGCAGTTGCCACAAAGCTCCAAACCCCCCATGGAGTCCGAACGGGATGGCCTGACGTGAGCGGTTCGACAGATGCGCGAAAACCGCATAGCCGACTGAGCAGTTCGCCAAATCGATCAAACATGGACCTGTTTGAGGTAAACGCTGCTTCGCTCGGCCAAGTACAGGATGATGAGACGATTCCGAGCCTTGACGAACTCAAATCAGGTTGGACGAACGTCTCGGACTGTGTCAGAGCGATTACTTCCGAGGAGACTGGCACTTCACAATCCCAAAACGACGTGCCGCTTAAGACGAAAATGTCAGCACTTTCTAAAAGTTAGCCTGTTTGCTATCCACCGCTCCTCCCGCCGAGCTCAGATTCGCGAACTCAAAAGAGAGCTGGCACAGGTTCGATGAATTGACGAATTGCTTGCGTCAGGCCGTCCCCATCGGAAGGGGAGGAACACCATCAGGAGCGGGAGGTTTACAGCGGTGGAGCGTCCTGCTTTTTGTGGCCAGTATCTTTATCGCTCGCGGTGGCTGTCGATGCGGACGTGTCCACCTGTAAGATCCTGACTGTACTCGTGTTCGGATCGTACTGGCTTACTTTGCGCAATTCGGTGAGCTGGCCTTTGAATTTGGCCTGCAACTGGTAGTCGACGGTGAGACTGAGGTCATCGAAGTTGTACCGCCCATCCGCCTTAGTAAAGAAGTTGTTCTTCGCGTTCGTTTTGAGATTGGTGATGGTCACCAGAGCTCCTTCAAGAGGCTGGCCCGATAGATCAACCACTTTGCCCGAGACATCTCGCGAGGTGGGAGCTTTGTCCTTCTTCTTGACTAACGGCCGGTGATTGTCCAGAAAGACCTCTGGCGGTTTGGTGGTCGAGCCAGTGTTCGTCGCCTGCGCACTTAGATTTGATAGTGCGACCGCAAAAAATAAAGCCAAACGGAGCAGTCTCAACGTGAACACCTCATGCGATTTTCTTCCATCCTAGCAATGAAATCCGTTAGTCAGGGTGTCTAGGCCAAGTGAGACGAAAACCGGTGGAGTTTCATGCGCTAAGATGCGGGAGCGATGTCGGCTGGTGGCGCCAAAGTCCTTGCGTTTGAGAGCCGGCGAGCGAAAGAGATTGCCGAACTTATCCGAATCAACGGCGGCGAACCGTTTGTCGCACCCGCTCTCATCGAAGTTCCTATAGAAAACAACAGCGACGCCTTTGCTTTTGCCGATCGCCTCTACGCTGGTGGCTTCGATATGGTGGTTCTCCTAACCGGTGCCGGCGCGCGCTACTTAAGCCGGGTGCTGGCCACGCGTGAGCCGGAAGAGCTTCTACTCGAAGCTCTGCGCAAAGTAATTGTAGTCGCGCGTGGACCCAAGCCCGTGGCAGTAATGCGTGAATGGCAGGTGCCGGTTCACGTCCAGGTGCCGGAACCGAACACCTATCGCGAACTGCTCCGGGCAATCGCATCGACACCAGCGGCGCGGGTTGCCGTGCAGGAGTATGGTCGAACGAATCAGGAGCTGATCGATGGACTCCAGCAGCAGGGTCGCGAGGTGACCTCGGTCCCGGTCTACCAATGGACCTTGCCGGCTGACCGTGCACCTTTGGAAGAGGCAGTCGCAGATCTGTTATCCGGCGCTTACAAAACTGTCTTGTTTACTACCGGCGTACAGATGGATCATCTGCTGCAGGTAGCCGGCGCGCGCGCACCTCAGCTGATTCAGTCCTTACAGAACACGCTGGTCGCCTCCATTGGACCTACTTGTACCGAGACTCTCCGTGACCATGGTGTCACGCCGGCGCTGGAGCCTTCGCACCCCAAGATGGGAATCCTGGTTCGTGAGGCAGCTCTCGCTTACGCAAACCTGCGTCCGTAGAGTTTCGGCCAGCAGCTCGTGCCATTGCAGTCACAAAGGCCTGCAACAAACATCAGCCTCCGAACTCTAACGGACGTGCAACTGTGGCTCCGCCGGCTTCCATCGCTCGTCTTCGTTCTATGTTTGTGCCCAAACCTGCCAGGGCAATCGTCTGCCCCTTCGAGCAGCACAGAGACCATTGCTATCGACGCTACTGCCCAAGCCCAGCCGTTCCCGCATATGTGGGAGAACACCTTCGGGTCGGGCCGAGCGAACCTAACTTTGCGCGAGAGTTACCGGCACGACCTGCGGGCCGTACACGCCATTACCGGCTTTGAATACGTGCGCTTCCACGCGATCTTCCTAGACGAGAACGGTGTATACGACGAAGATCAACAGGGCCATCCCGTTTACAACTTCTCTTATGTCGATCAGATCTACGACGGTTTGCTCGAGAACGGAGTCAAGCCGTTTGTCGAACTGAGCTTCATGCCGCGCAAGCTCGCCGCCAACCTCGCTACACACCCTTTCTGGTATAAGCCATACCCTTCTCCTCCGAAAGATCCGGCTAAATGGGTCGTCCTGATTCAGGCTTTCACGAGGCACCTGGTGGAGCGCTATGGCAAAGCCGAAGTCGAAGGGTGGTACTTCGAGGTTTGGAACGAACCGAATATTGACTTCTGGAATGGCAATCCGCAGCAGGCGACCTACTTTGCTTTATATGACGAGACGGCGAAAGCCGTGAAGAGCGTAGATCCTGATCTCCGAATCGGAGGCCCGGCAACAGCGCAAGCAGCATGGGTAGATCAGTTCATTGCTCACTGCACACAGAACCACATTCCCTTTGACTTCGTGTCTACTCACGTCTATGGCAACGACACCACGATGGATGTGTTCGGCAAAAAACTGCCTATCACGCGCCGCGACATGGTTGCTCGCTCAGCCAAGAAGGTCTATGACCAAGTAAAGGCTTCGGCAGCACCCAGCACGCCTATCTTCTGGACCGAGTACAACGCCAGTTACATGAACGAGGTAAATGTAACTGATAGCGCATTTATGGGCCCTTGGTTGGCTAACAACATCCGCGAGTGTGATGGGCTGGCAAACATGATGGCGTACTGGGATTTGTCAGATGTCTTTGAGGAGCAAGGGGTGGTCAAAACGCCGTTTTATGGGGGCTATGGCCTGGTGGCGGAACGCGGCGTTCCCAAAGCGGCCTTTCGTGCGTTCGAGTTACTCCATCGGCTGGGCGATGAGCGTCTGCAGATTTCATCAGAGAATGCTTTGGTGACCCGCAAAGCAAACGGCAATCTTGTGGTTGCGTTGTGGAACTACGCGGAGCCGGGCGAACAAGGATCCCCGAAAACCTTTCAGCTGCAGACTAAGCACTTGAGGGCCAAAACAGCTCGTATGCAGCTAGTCGCGCCGGGCAGTGGCTCGCCATTGGAGACTTGGGAAAAGATGGGCCGTCCAGCATTCCCAACGTCCCAGCAGATTGCTCACTTGAAAGAAGCGTCCGAGCTTCTGCCGCCGCAGACGATTGCATTAAATCAGCCGCTGATCCTAGGGCCACAGACACTGGTGGTTTTAGAAATTGAGCACTAAGGAAAAAAGCAATGGAGGCAGAAGCCCAGAGTTGAACGATGTTGAGTTCAAGCAGTCGAGGACTCATCCCACATCGGTGGAACAAGCGGCTCACTGCTGAAGAACAGCCATTCACTAGAACTTGTAGAAGCCGCTTCCGCTCGTAAGAAACCTACGGCTTGATAACAGGGAAGTCTCTATATGTTTCGCTTGAGCGATTGTCGTTGAGTCACAACCGGACCGATTACAAATATGGCCGGGTTCTTCACCTCAATCCGTCCGGCAGCGACATCGGCCAGCGTGCCTTCGACAACGCTCTCTTCCCTCAGCGTGCCGCGGTGAATGAAAGCAACCGGATCATCAGCTGGACGGCCTGCCTCGATCAGCGCCTGGGCGATGCCTGCTCGATTGCTTACGCCCATCAAGATCACCAGCGTATCGACCAGTGCATAGCGCTCCCACTCGCGGCTTCGACCCTCGCCGCAGTGACCGGTGATCACAGCGAAAGCTTGGGATAGCCGCCGATACGTGAGTGGAATGCCGGCCAATCCGGGCACTGCAAGGGCAGAGCTTACTCCGGGTATCAGCTCGAACTCGATGCCGTGTTCTACTGCTAATGCCCACTCTTCGCCCCCGCGTCCGAACACCAGGGGATCACCACCCTTTAACCGTGCAATGTGTTTGCCGGCGGCCGCGTGATGGAGAATTAAGGCAAAGATTTGCCCCTGAGTCTGCTCCTGCTCGCCTTCGTGTTTCCCAACGTAGATGAGCTCGGCACCGGCTCGTGCATGCGCCAGGATTTCCGGGCTCACTAGCCGGTCGTAGAGCACCAGATCGCACTCGCCGAGCACGCGGACTGCTTTAATCGTCAGTAGTTCCGGATCGCCCGGCCCGGCACCAATCAGTGATAGCTTCCCGGCCAGCTCAGACCTGCATCAAGTCGCTAATGACTTCAAATCTAAAGCCATTATCTTTCAGCACCGGCACGATTTTCTGCAGCGCCCGAAGTGTAGCTCGCGTGTCAGGCTTTTGTTCAACCCCACGGCCATCATGTAGGCAGATGATTCCACCTGGCCCCACACGTGCCAGCACGTGTTGTGCAATGCGCTCTGAAGGCCATCGCCAATCATTGCCGATGACGGTCCACATCACGCCTAGGAGTGCCAACCGTCGTTGTACCTCCCGCAGGCCCACCCAGCGAAAGCCGTAGGGCGGGCGCAGCAACATGGGAGATAGTCCAGTCTCATCCTGAATCACCTTCTGAGCGTCGGTTACCTCACGATCGATAAACTCCGGCGACCTGAACGTCAAACGCGAATGAGAGTAGGTGTGGTTACCTAGTTGGTGACCAGCCGCCGCAACCCGGCGTGCAATCTCCGGGTGGCGCTGAACATTCATCCCGCACTGAAAGAAAGTCGCCCAGACTTGTTCCCGATCCAGGTACTCCAAAATCGGCAACGTGCCTTCAGTAGGCCCGTCATCAAAGGTCAGCGCTACTGAACGACGGCGACCCGGGCCCCGATAAACGGAAGGCCCAAATAGCTGCGAAGACCGCGACAGACTACCGTAGACAGCAGTTGCGGAGGCGGCTCCTAGAACCGTACTGGCAGCGACTCCAGCAAATTTAAACGCTCGCATCGACATCAGGCTAACACCCCGGTGGCCACCAATGGGTGGGAATAAAGACCGCTACTCGTGAGGCTTCTCAGGAGGAGGAGCAGAAGCATGGAAATCCCTTCGAACGCGCTGGGCGTATTCACTTTAAAAGTTTGCCGAATCGCTCGTGATCGGACGAACGCACGACAACTCAATATGGTTCTTCTTGTCCAAAATGCCAGACTAAAACTCCCGTTCAGCCAATCCAGAGTGTCTGGCCATTCCTGCCGGGCTAACAAACAAGAAACCCGACACATCTAATAGGTGACGCCACGGAAGAGTCACTTTCTCCTCACGAAGTCGCGGCTTCAAGCATGACCCCACTCAGCCCATAGATATATACCGGCGCCAAACTCACGAATTCCGCAACATGAGCGCCGCCGACCTGGGCTGACGTCCCTAGGAAGTATAATCCACCTGACTCAGAGGGAAGGGATGAATTCAAATGTGAGACGCCGCTGCGGAGCGCAAAATTGCACAATATCTCTCTACTTAGTGCTGTAAGACTACGGGCTAACGTTAAGTCGCGGGCTGAAACAGGCATCAAGGCTAATGAACCAAGTCCAATTTATGGACAGAAAGGATGTTGTACCATGAACACACTACCTCCTGGTGAATCCATGGGTATCCGAGGTGCAAGATCGACCTCAGGATGTGGATGGCTGTCCTGCGCTCACAGGAGATTGAGCCGCTTCTGCACACCTGTTGCCAGAACTTCCAATGAAAAAAGTTACGATTGTCTCGCAGACCTATGGCTGAGGCAAAACTCTATTGCGGAACTTCTGGATTTTCGTACACAAGCTGGAAGCCGGATTTCTACCCCGAGAAGCTGGCCCTTGCCAAGTTTCTAAGCTACTATGCTGAGCGCTTGAATGCAGTGGAAGTCAATTACACCTACCGGCGTCTGGCGTCCCCCTCAACGTTTATCAAATGGATTGGCGAAACGCCGGCTGACTTTTTGTTCCTGCCCAAAGCACATATGAAGATTACCCACTCGCTCAAGCTGGAAGGGGCTGAGGATTTCACTCGCGCCTTTCTTCATACGCTGGAGCCGCTGCGGGAAGGGGGTCGCTTAGGTCCGATCCTCTTTCAACTTTCGCCCAGTTTCAAAGCTGATCTCCCAAGACTGGCTCATTTTGTGAAGCTGTTGCCGCGCGGCTTACGAGTAGCTTTTGAGTTTCGAAACAGCACCTGGTTTGACGAAGATGTCTTTGCCGTGCTTCGAGACGCCAACGTTGCTCTCTGCCTGGCG
>CALMAV010000448.1:7031-7608 GCA_937859895.1 uncultured Bryobacterales bacterium
GGCGGAGAACGAGAATCTGGAGTCGCCGCACGTGCTGACCGCTGACTTCGTTTACATGCGGCTCCGCAAGCCCGACTACTCGCTGTCAGAGTTGAATAGCATCGCCTATCGCGTGGAGCAGTACCGGGCTAATGCCTATCCGACGTTTGCGATTTTCAAACATGAGGAGACGCCTGGCGGGGCGCTGAACGCGGAGCAGTTGCTGGCCAGCCAAAAGGGGCGAGTAACAGCCGCCCAGTAAGGGCTCGACTGCGACTTTTCGCTACTGAAAGAATCCTTTACAACATGGCGGATATAAAGAACGTTCAGGGTGTGTACCAGGCAGGCTCTACATACTGGGTTGGCAATGGCTTTCACGTGCGGAACCTGTTTCCCTCAAACGGTGTTACCGACCAGATCGATCCTTTTCTGCTGCTGGACTACGCTGGCCCAACGGCAGTAGAGCCGACGGAAGAGTCGCTCGGCGTAGGCGAGCATCCGCATCGGGGCTTTGAGACAGTTACGATCGTGTACCAGGGCATGCTGTGTCATCGTGATTCGAGCGGTGCCTCCGGTACGGTGGGGCCTGGGGATGTGC
>CALMAV010000449.1 GCA_937859895.1 uncultured Bryobacterales bacterium
CTCTTGCACATCTACCGTCGTGGCCACCGATCCAAGCTCGATACGGCAATCGAGAGTTGCCGGTGTATTGACTTCCAGCTTTACGTCACGATTCAAGTAGGTAGCGAATCCGGGCTTCTTCACCGAGACGATATACATGCCGGGAGGAACCTGCGAGAACTGATACTCTCCAGCGGCACTGGTAACAGCGTTCCTGATAAAGCCTGTGCCATTGTCATAAAGGCACGGCGACAAGGGCAGCAAGCCTGCTAGAACACAGCATGCCAGTACAGGCAGCCGTAAGAAATTTCCCATCTAAGTTTCTCCTTGACTGAACAGAAAGCCTGAACAGTTTTATTCGTGCGCGTACACAGCTGCCAAGTCTCAACCAGGAGAAACGATTCAATATTGCCTAAGTGCAAAGAAATTGGGTTGGAGGCAACGCTGCCGCTAACTCCACAATTTGTGCTGCTATCTGAACGTGGCCAGGAGGCCTATTCATGGAGTCTCCTGTCTCGGCAGCGGGGCCAAGGAACAGCCAAACGGGGGCGCTGACTCTGGGCTTAGCGGACACGAAAAACAGCTTCTTAGCTGCGCTCCACCAGCACAGTACGAATGCAAGAATAACGCTCTAGCGAAGAACCAAGTCTACAACGAACCGCACAGTTCCATCAACTAAAACCAGTATGTTTATCTTAGTCGAGAATCTACTTAGTAATTAACCAGCCCAGCGTGTAGTACTAGGGCACCACAGCAGTTTAGTGATCGGCCGTAGTGGCTGCAATCAATTTAGGATCGAACTTCCAGACTTTTCCATTCTGGAGATCGCACAGCCAGACAAAGCCCTTCCCTACTCGAACGGCATCGCCGCCCGGCCCGGCGAACTGCTGTACAACTTTGTTCGTATCGGCATCAATCCGCGATAGCGGGTACTCAAACGAGGTTACCCAAACTGAACCCTCACCAACAGCAATGTCACCGCCGGGACCGGGAATACCAACTTCAATCGTGCTAGCGACGTTGTTCGTCTGTGGATCAACACGGCTGACATTTCCTCTCTCCTGGTTTAACGTCCAGACCGCTCCTTCGCCCACGGCCAAAAAACGCGGCTTCCCTCCCACTTTGATCTGTGCTGTCACTAAGTTCGTCAACGCATCCACCCGAATTAATTGATTGGTCTCGGTGCAGGTGACCCAGACTGCGTCCAGTCCATAAGCCGGGGTGTAGCAACCAGTAGGAAGCGGGATCTCAGCCACAATCCGATTGGCTAGCGGATCAATACGGGCCAGCGTACTATCTGGTTTGGTGAGTATCCAGATACTGTCGGGACTTACCGCGATCCCGCCCTCCGAATTCGCCACGCCCGTCTTGATCGAAGCGCCGACCTTACCGGTTTTCAAATCGACTCGCGTCAACATGCCAGTGCCGCAGTTCGGAACCCACAAGCTGCCAAAACCAATGGCCAGCCCGGAACAGGGTTTACTAAGTCCAGTCACTTCCGGCAAAGTCCGGTTCAGCTTTGGGTCAAGCCGATTTATGGCGTTCTTAGGCATGTTGGAGACATAAACCAATTCATCAATCGCAATCCAATCTGGTGAACCACCTACTGCAAACTCGGCTTCGGGCCGCAATTTGGCCATAGGGATCTCAATACCCGAAGCGCTGACGCCAGGCTTTTTCGGGCGTTCCGGCCGTGTTTTCTGTCCCGTTGACACGTTTAGCGCCGGTGCTTGCTGAGCAGCTAGAACAGTAACAGAGCTCAGGAAGAGAACAGTGAATATGCAGCGGTACATGTGACACGGAAGTATAGCGAAGCAATGCTCTCCGTTTCAACGCTTCAGAGCCTTGACATCTGGCGGGCGTGGTGATGGAATAGAAGCGCCTCTTGAACCCTGGTGTTCCGCAGCTTTGTCGCTGTTGGTCTGGGCACTCCGCTCTCTCCCATATCGATTTGAGGCCATGTCGTGAAGCTTCTTGCTTCATGCGTTGTTCACGCTCACCCTTCCGTGCGCGTGCTTTTAGCTCTCATTTCAATAATATGTCTGGTTCACGAGTAGCATTTGGCAGGTTCGTCGCGGTAGCTCTACTTTCGTCTCCGGCGTTTTTTGCCGCCCAGTCCTCTCCCGATCTCTCGCCGAAGTCCGCCGACTTTTACGAGACGAAGATCCGTCCCATCTTGGCGACCAATTGCTATCCCTGCCACACGGCTTCCCAGCTGGGCGGCTTGAGAGTTGACAGCCGGGACGCTTTGGTGAAAGGTGGCAGTCGTGGACCTGCCATCACCCCAGGCGATGCCGAGAAAAGTCTGCTAGTCAAAGCGGTTCGACAAGTTGATCCGAAGCTAAAGATGCCGCTAGGCGGCAACAAACTGGACGACGCGACCATTAAGGACATTGCCACTTGGATTAATGCCGGCGCGGTTTGGGCGGCACCAGCAGCTACCACGCCCGCTCCAGCCGGTTCTCCTGCAGCGACTGATTTCTTTGAGGCCAAAATTCGACCGGTTCTTGCCACGAATTGCTACACGTGCCACACCAATTCAGCTTCGGGTGGCTTGCGCCTCGACAGCCGGGATGCCTTGGTTAAAGGAGGCGGTCGTGGACCCGCCATCGTTCCTGGCGATCCTGAAAAGAGCTTGTTAATCAAGGCTGTTCGTCAAACTGACCCGCATCTTCAGATGCCTATGGGCGGCAAGCTTAAAGACGCCGAGATTGCTGATCTTGCCACTTGGGTGAAGGCCGGCGCGGTTTGGCCAGCCTCGAGCAAGACAGTGGCAAATGGCAAGTATGTCATCAGCCCAGAGCAGCGAAACTTCTGGTCTTTTGTTCCTCTCAAGAAAGTCGCGGTGCCTGAAGTGCACGACACCGCCTGGGTGAAGACCGATATTGATAAGTTCATCTTGGCCAAATTGGAGACGCAAGGTCTGAAGCCAGTTGCGCCAGCGTCGAAGCTTGAGTTAATCAGACGTGCCACTCTTGACGTGACTGGTATTCCACCAACCACGGAAGAAATTGCGGCTTTTCAGAAGGACGACTCTCCCCAAGCTTTCACCAAAGTAGTGGATCGCCTGCTCGCCTCTCAACACTACGGCGAACGATGGGGACGTATGTGGCTCGATGTTGCCCGTTATGGCGAGGATGACTACCGCAGCCTTGATCCTATGCGTCGCGGCTACAATCCGTATCCCTTCGCCTACATCTTCCGCGACTGGGTGGTTCGCGCCTTCAATGACGACATGCCCTATGACACGTTCGTGAAAGCTCAGCTGGCCGGTGATCTGATGGACGAAAAAGATCGTGCGCACCTGCTGCCCGGCACAGGCTTTCTCGGCTTAGGGCCGTGGTACTACGATAACGGTGCCGTGGAAGTGACGCGGGCCGATGAGCGCCATGACCGCGTCGATGCTGTATCGAAGAGCTTTCTAGGCATGACCGTCGGTTGTGCCCGTTGCCACGATCATAAGTACGATCCGATTCCTTCAGCCGACTACTATTCGCTGGCCGGCGTTTTCGCCAGCACCACTTATCACGAGTACCCAACTGCGCCCACTGCTGTTGTCGAGCAGTTGATGCAGTACACCAAAGAACTCGACAATAAGGAGAAGCTGGTCGCCTCTGTCGAGAGTAATGAGACTAACGATATGGCTCAGGCTTTGGCTCTGCAGTCAGCCAAGTACATGCGGGCGGCCTGGCGGGTAACAGGCAAGCCAAAGGATGAGATGCCCACCGTTGTGGAAGAAGAGAAGTTGGATTACGAGCTTCTAGATCGTTGGGTTAAGTTCCTCGCCAAGCCTCCCAAGTTCTACCCTTACTTGAAAGATTGGCAGGCGATGGTTGCACGCGGCGGTACGCCTGCTGAAGCCAAGCAGCTAGCTGAGGCTTTCCAGCAAAAGCTGGTCTCGGTGATGTTCGCGAAACTCGAAAATCGCGAAGAGAATGAAATCATTGCCGCCAAGTCATTTACCGGCACTACTAAGCCAAAGCGGGCCAACAAGCCCAACGAGTTTGTAACCAACGACGATTTCTGCCCTGGCTGTGGCCTGCAATTGAAGACTCTGCCGCTGGATGACACCAATCTTTGGACCGATGTTTTCCAGCATG
>CALMAV010000450.1 GCA_937859895.1 uncultured Bryobacterales bacterium
GCCGGCGGCTGGGCCGGTGAGACTGCCCAGAAGTTCGCGGCTCTCTTAGCTGATCTTATGGGTCCGGCCGTGTTTTTGGCCTACTCAATGACTGCCTGGAGTCTTGCTAACCAATTTGGCTGGACTGCTTCTTTTCTTTTTGCGACGGGTCCTTTGTCGAATTGGCTCGTCTGGCTTGGGTTCGCATTGATTCTGAATTTCGCTGCTAGCATTCTAAAGCGCCGGACACAGATCAAGAGCTAACTCGCAGGGCCCTTGTGCCCGGCTTGCTTTTCCCTGTTATGTTGGATTGAGGATTTCCTCCCGCAATGCCAATCAGTTCGCGTTCGTACGTGAATCGGTATACCCCTTCCAATCGTTTTCCGACCGGCCTCAAATGGCTGCTTATCGTTAACATCGCGATTTTCGTCGCAGCTTACATTCTCAGACAGAGTGTAGGCGCTTCCTTTTTCGATAACCTCGCGCTCGTTCCGTCGCAGGTGGTGACAACCTTTGCCGTTTGGCAGTTGGTCACCTATATGTTTCTCCACTTCGGCATTTCGCACATTCTGTGGAATATGCTCGGGCTCTGGTTCTTCGGAGCCGAAATTGAGCGCCTCTGGGGCACCAAACGTTTTCTCCAGTACTACTTTCTGTGCGGAATTGGCGCAGGCGTCACGGTTGTGTTGATGGCCTACATATTCAGCGGCGTGGATGTCCGAACGGCTGGTGCGTCCGGCGCTATCTACGGCATGCTGATGGCCTACGCGCTGCTCTTTCCAGACCAGACAATTCTTTTTGGATTTCTGATACCCCTAAAGACCCGCGTGTTCGTCACAATCATTGGCGCCGTTCTTCTATTGCAATCGTTTTCGGCTACGGTCGGTGGCCAAGGCGGCACTATCTCGGTGCTCGCGCACCTCGGTGGTTTGGTGACCGGCTATTTACTTTTGCGCGGCAAGCGTCTACAAACTCAGATCCGCCAACCGATTAGCGCTGGAATCAAAGACTGGAAGTTGCGCCGCGCCAAACGGAAGTTCGAAGTCTATCTACAGAAGAAGAACTCAGATCGCGATCGCTGGGTTCATTGAGGCGTCAGTCAATCAACATGAAGCGTCGACAGTACTCCATTCCCGCCTTAGTTTGCGCCCTTCTTTTAACGGGAGCCGTTCCTTTCATTACGGCAGGCCAGGACGGACCGCAGAACACAAACAACGACTCCGTTGCTAAGCCTAAACGAAGGCCGCAAACACCTCCGCCGGACGACAAGGATACTGATTCAACGCCGGCTGAGAGCACACCTCCGCCTGCGCCGACCACCACGGAAGCGCCGCGCATCCCCTCTGAATACAAGCGTCCCAAAGCAGGCGAGACAGCCCCGGCCGATTCCCCTACCTTCCGGTCTAATGCCACCACGGTCAGCGTGGATGTGGCCGTTTTGGACGATAAGAACCGGTTTATTCCGAAGATTCCCGCTGGCAACTTCCGCATCCTCGAAGATGGAGTTCCGCAGCAGATTGCTCAAGCAGGTACCGGCGAAGCACCGATGACCATTTGCATGGTGATCGAGTTTAGCGGCCGGTTTCAGGCATTCTGGTCGCGAGGCTGGTATGAAACGCTGCAGGCCTCGTATACCTTTCTCGACACCCTCAAGCCCGACGACAACGTTGCAGTCGTAACATTCGACCTGCGCACGACGATTCTTTCGGACTTCTCACCCGATAAACGGAAAGCGGAAGAAGCAATGAGAATGCTTCGTATCCCTGGCTTTAGCGAGTCGAACGTCTTTGACGCGCTTACCGACATGGCCAGCCGCATGCAAAATATCGAAGGCCGCAAAGCAATCTTGTACATCGGCTCAGGCTTGGACACCTTCAGCAAAATCACGTATGACCAAGCCCGCCGTTCTCTTCAAGAGTCGGGCGTGCCAGCGTACACGATCAGCGTGCTGCAAATCTCCCGTCTTCTGGCCGACTCACGGGGCGGTGGCTTTGGCGGCGATAATATTACCTTTCTGCAGGCAGACAATGAGATGCGAACGTTCGCGCGCGAAACGGGCGGCATGTCATTCTTTCCTCGCTTTGTTGGCGAGTACCCCTCCGTGTTTCAGCAAATCGAGCAGTCGCTACGGAGCCAGTACGCCTTCGCTTATCACCCGACAAATACAGCACGCGACGGCAAGTTCCGGCGCATTAGGGTGGAGCTGGTTAACCCTGAAAACAATATGCCGCTCCGCATTAACAATGAAAAGGGCAAGCCTGTTAAGTACCAGGTAATTGCTAAAGCCGGCTACAAAGCCCCGCGCGAAGTGGATTAGCTGGCATTTGAACCATCGGCCAATCGGTGTCAAGCACTGAATCTGGTTCGCTTGCATCGGCTTAGGAGTACGTTGCTATTCAGCTCTGCCGGTGTGTTACCTTCGCGGAGTCAGATGAGATCCGCTCCAAGTAAACGCGCCCAGTTCTCAGCTGTAGTCCTTCTAGTTGACGACAACCTTGACGGTAGTCTTGCACGCGGGTCCGTGCTGAGTGAGCTAGGTTACAAAGTCCTAACCGCACGGTGTGGGCAAGAGGCGTTAGTGTTAGTCCGTAGCCACAGTGTCGACCTGATTATCACCGACTACAAGATGGACCCGGTAAACGGTGTTGAGATGATTGCCTGTTTGCGCGCTGAGCAACGCCAGACGCCAGTCATTCTCCTGACGGGCTTTGCGGACGCATTGGGGTTGCGCCCCGAAGCAACCGGAGCCAACGTGGTTATTCAGAAGAGCGCGAATGAACTCTCAAGTCTGCTCAGGCACACAAAGCGGCTCCTGCAGCCACCTCGTAAGCCCGCCAAGTCTCATGCTTCGGCCAAGCTTGCCAGCCGCTCCCACACTGCAGGCTCTTAGCCGGTAGCTGTCCATTGGTCGTCAATTGGAAGCCACTCGTCGGAATTTGCTGTTCGTGAAGTAACAGTTTAGGGCAGACTAGGTCAGACCCTGTCTTGGACCTTGTAAACTACCGATTCAAGTATCTGCTCGGCCTAGGGGAGGACTAAATCCGTGCCGCACAAGCATTCTGATTTTGGGGAACTGCTCGGAGATGAAGAGCAGAGTCAGCAGGACGAGAGGCGCGTTATCGTCGTTCTCGTTTGCATTATTATTTCCTTCGTTCTTCTGCCATTTCTGGAGCTTTTCACCCTCGAGTGACAGGGACAAATCAGGAGTTTGTCGGAGATTGCGCTGCATTCCGGAAGTAGTTGGCTTTCTTAGCTCGCTGGGATGGCAGACTGAGAGGCGATTGGTAGGTGTAGGTGAGGGCTGGACACTCAAGCAAGTCCGCTTTTTCGCTCAGGCAGGTTGCATTGTCTACCTTTGGCCAAACAGCTTGAGCAGGCTGTGAGTCAGACAGATCAGTTGCCACTTGGCTTGCATTCTCCCAAGTCCCCGCAAGAGCGTGCGTCGGAAGCCGCGGTGTTCTTTGATGTGGCCAAACACTGGCTCCACCATTCCCTGCCGTCTTTGATACAGCTGTCGGGCTTTGAGGTCCGTCAGGGTTTCGCGCATGGTCTGTGCCGCTTGAGTGCGTGGCGCGTCCCTTTGCAGTGAGTGTGTGCGGCGACTGCTATGGCCATCCGGCGGCACCAGCAGCTGAATGTGTTTGACCGCCTCGGCTGTGACGGTTTCGGTTTTCCGGTACCCGGCATTGGCTAACAGGGTTTCGGGGTTACGTCCGCGGACGCCTTCACTTATTCCAGCATGGGCAGCAACTGATCGCGATCATTGACCTGAGGGGTGACCGCAGCGGCCACAATCACTTGCGCTTGGCCATCCACTGCGACTTGTGCGTTGTAGCCTTGCCCGAAAGCATTGGCTTCGCTGTCCTTTGTAATCCGCGAGTCTGGATCGACGAATTTGTAGCGTGCCTTCGGTGCCGGCTGTTTGTTTTTGGCTCGCTTCCAGCGCCTCTTCTCGGTTTGTTGCGCGGCTTGCCTCCGGCCTCGGCGCGCTCGGGATGCTGCCTTCTCGGCCGCTTGCCGCCGCTCGGCTTCCAGCGCTGGCCTAGCCTGCTGCAGCTTGGCCCGTCGCCCCTCAACGGTGGCTAGCTCAGTCGGCAACTCGTCGCCACGCCCCCCCTTTGCCGGAGCGCCCATCTTCTTCTGCGTCCATGGGCTCGGCTTGCTCCAGCAACCGCCGACTCAGCGCCCCCAGCTCTTCGACAATGTGCTCGTGCGTGGCCGCCCGACGTGAGTTAGCATTGGCCTTCCCCTTCGTTCCATCGATGGCTACCACGCCCAGCTTGATCATCCCCGCTGCCTGAGACAGCAACAAGCGTGTTAACAACAGCGAATGGTAGCCCAGCCGACCGCGTCCGTCCCTGGCATCGTGGACGGCCAAGATCGGTCCCAAGTTCAACAATTCGGTCACCTCTGCGATGAACCGAGCCAGGTGTCCGGCCGGTAGCCAGTCTTGCAGCGATGGCGCAAGCAGCAACAACTGATCGAGGCTACTGTCCCGAAATCCTCGTCCCATGCCTCATCTTGCGCCCACTACATTTCTGCCGTCGATTGTTTTTTCCCGACACACTCTCAGTCAGCTCTCACTGCAGGGACACTGGCGGCAGAAGGTGTGGTTTAACCGATGAGCAGCAATCATGAACCCGCTTCCAACCATTGTTAAAAGGATCTCTTGGGTGTGCGTGGCGAGCTGATCACCCCACCATGCTGTTCCCATCAGACAGCCAAGTCCGATGATCATGAATAGCAGTACCCGAAACCGCCGATGTCTACGATAGCCGCGAGCAAGCGCGATGGCTCCCAGGCAGGCAACCAAGATCGACAGAAAACGGTGCGTGTGCTCTTCAGATGGCAGGAAATGAGCCGAAACAATAAAGAAGGAAAAAATAACCGGTGATAGGACGCAATGGACGAAGCAGAGCGTCGAGGCCCAAATGCCGAGCTTATCGGCCGATATGCTAATCAGGAGTTTTCCGTCTCCTTTCCGTATCACACACACCCACAGCCTTGTCCCCGCCAGGCACGGCGGCCCTCCACAACGAGAATAGGAATGGCCAGCAGAGCCCCGAGTGAATCGAACCACCTGATGTGGAATAAAGCATTCACGGCAAGACTGATCAAGGTAAGAGCTGCCAAATAGGCGCAGGTAGCAGATTGGACCGCATCTGCTGCGAGCGCATGGTTGCGTGTTTCACGAGCCTTTCTGCGCTTGATCTGCGCAATGACTGGCATAACAAGCAAAGCCAGCGCTGTGACCGTGATTCCTAGCAGGCTGGACTCAGCAGGAATTCGATACGAAAGAGCAATGGCAGAGCTGAGGAAGACCACTCCGCATAGGGTGAAAAGCAAGATAGCGGCGAAGCGGGTGGCTCGTTTCTCGCTCAGCGGAAAGCCCGGCAGAAACTGCAGCAACACGACAACAGCGGACAGCAACTCGACCGAGCTGTCCGAACCAAATGCCAGCAATGCCGCGCTGCGTGCCTGCCGTGCTGCCAGCAAAGACGTACTACATTCAATGCACATCCAGGCGACCGTGAAGCTTTGAATCCAGAGGATCTCTCTATTGGCCGGAGTTCTCTGGATCACGGACTTCAAGGTAACCGCCATGGATTGTTAGAAAGCGAAGCCAACAGTGCCGATCACCGTCCGCGGCTGGAGAAAGTGCGTTCCGCTGAATGTAGATAGGAAGTTGTACAGCGATACTTTATTCGTCAGATTTGCAACGTCAATTGAGGCAGTGAAGCGCTTCCGTCCTTCGGCGTGGAACAAATTGTCCGTGCCGATAGCCAGGTCAAATACATGCCGGGGCTTCACACGATCAGGATTGTGGTCGTCATTCTCTTGGCCTGTCTGCGGGAGGACCACCAGCCTGGACTGACCAACATTACAAGTAGATTGCGGCGTGAATGGAGCACTAACCGTCGCGAGAACACCGTCACAGGCAAAGCCAATGGTGACTTGCTGATTCGGTGTTAAGGCCAATGCTGCCGCGACATCTGCAACGCCGCTTACCACCAGACCGCTGTCATAGCGCCACGCTAAGGAAACCCATTCAGCGTTGTGGGGACGCTGGTAACGCGCCAGCACAGTCGATTGCAAAGCCTGGTCGTGGTCAATCCGAAATACTCCGGGCGGCACGATCGATGTATTTAGCAACCCGCCAGTCTGGTCGGGAAAGTAGCGTGCTCTGGTATGTCCCACGGTCCAGTAAGCCTGGAAGCCGTGAATGTTAGTCGTGCTGACGCGGCCGGTAACTCCATCGAGTTTGGATTTTGCCCAGGCAATAGGGAACGTAATGGTGGTATTTTGCAGAGTGCTGAAGTCGTAAGCGTTGTTCGTGTACTTCCAAAAATAGTCTGCGTCGATCAGCAGGTACTTACCGACCGCCTGCTGAAACCCGACGTTATACTGATTGCGCTTACCGACGGGAATTGGGTTGGCCGATGTAACGCCCAGCACGCCTGTTACCTGTCCATTGCTCAAGCCGGAAGCGCTAGAAAGAAGCAAGTTTTCATTAAAGGGTGTCTCAAAGGTTCTTGAGTAAGCTCCTCGCAATACTGTGTTGGTCTTCTTGACTGTGTACGCCAGACCAGCGCGCGGAGAAGCGGCACTGTCCTGTACCAGTCCGTAATAAGTATCGCCGCGCAGGCCGACCGTTATCAGGAAGTTGCCCAATGTGATGGAGTCTTCAACATACGCTGCGTATTGATTGATATTCTTCTTAGCGCGAAAAGTGAACAGGCCGCCGCCCCGCGATAGATCGTACGGCAATAAGCCGGGCTGCAGATTAGGATTGGCCGTGTAGCCTTGATTTCCGCAAACATTCGGGTCCAAAAGTGTTGGATCCGTGATCGCTCCGCCGAGCGAATCCACGCATGGAGAATTGTAAGTGGGGTCGGTGATGCCGAAAGCAAACTCCTCCAGTAATCTTGTCTGCTTCAGGTCAATGCCGATCTTAATATTGTGGTGGCCCTGATTAATCGCCAGATCGCTTTTTATTCCATAGTTCAGCAGCTTGCGGTGCTGCTGCTGCGTGGAGGGTGTGTCACTTAAAAGGTCCCGACTTGGGTAGTAGTTAAATTCATCTTTGCGAATATACGGATTCACAGTCAAAAGATAATTTGGGCTGAGGGTGCGCTGGTACCCTGCCGCTATGTTCCAGGTGAGAACGCGTTGGACCTGGTCCTGCCCGAGCTGATCAAAAGAGTTTGGGATCTGAATCCAGTTGCGTGCGGCGAAAAGATCCAGGTGCAGCACGTCTTTTGAGGAAGGTTGAAAATCGAGGCGGTCGAAGATCGTCTGATTATTGCCCTTGTCGTGAAAAGGGCTAAACTCAGGCGTGTCCAGGAAGCGACCACTTCTGGTTCCGTCCAAAGCAATGAAGTTGCCGAATCGCTCGTTGCCAACTCCTAGGGAAACATCTCCACCGACGCTGCCGAACGTTCCATAGTAGGTACTCACGCTGCCGAAAGGCTGCATCGCCCCAAGACCTGAACGCGTAGTAATCTGGGCAACCAAGCTTGATTTGTCGCCGAATTCGGCTTGGGGCGCACCAGTGATTAGCTGCATATTCTGGATCGCGCTGGTTGGAAGCTGGGTGGAAAAGACCTTACTCTGTTGATCACTGATTGGCTGTCCATCAATGACAAACGTTGTCTGAGCGTGGTCTCCCAAAGGATGGAAGAAGCCATTGCCATCGGCTGCAACACCACCGGTGGTGTAAATAATCGCTTGACTGAGACTGCCCGCTGGATCGAAGGTTGGAAGTTTCGCTAGTGTGCTCCGATCTACATCGATATGAGCGGACGTGTCCGCCTCGATAAGATCCTGTCCGGCAGACTCCACCTCAACAGTGGTTCCAGTAGAAGCGAGTTTCAGTTTCAGGTTGAGCCCGATAGGAAGCGAGCTGCGAATGACTACATCCTCACTGACAGGTGCAAAACCGCTGGCACTCACCATAACGTGATACGTATTGGTCGGCAGATTCAGTAGCCGGAAGGCGCCATTGGCGCCCGAGGTTACGGTCTGGGTGTAACCAGACACGGGATTTTGGGCTGTGACCTTTGCACCGGGAAGAGCTGCGCCAGAAGGATCGGTTATCGATCCTTGAACAGTACCCGCGTTGCCGAGTGACTGGGCTGTTCCTTTGTTAGCCGTCGTTAAGACAGCTATCGCAACCAGCAATAAAGCTTTGCTTACTACACTTCTATTCACATTCGCTCCTGAAAACTGTTCACATTCACTCCTGAAAAGTTGCACTGCGGCGCACTGCTCCGCGTGCCAACGGCCGGACTAACCAAAAAACCTTGAATAACTCATCACAACCTAAACCTGGCGAAATACCTAGGGTTATCCGTCAAAGTAACTTCATCCGCCTGTAGGCGGGCACGGACACATCGCGGGCGGGCGCTCCGCGGAGATCACCAGCTCAAAACATCCCGAACGTTTCGAGCTTGACGCTTACTGACAACGAACTCCTGACCGTTGCTCAAAGTTATCAACCAGCGCTGGCTCGTGATCATGCTCATCTTACGAATCTGCTCAATATTCACCAGCGCATTCCGATGGATTCGGCGAAACGAATCCCCAGCAAATCGCTGTTCAATTGCCCGAAGGTTTTGCGTTGCGAGATAGCGCTGTTTTGCCGTGACAATCCACGTTAAGTCGCCATCTGCCTGAAAGGCAAAGACCTCACTGGTGCTAAGGACAAAGAACTCTTCCCCGAGTTTCCCCACGACTTTGCGAATCCGGTTTTGCTCTTTGGAGGGAGGGGGTGCTAGCTCCTGTAGTTGCGCCAGCTTCTCGGCTGCCTGGCCGGGATCTCGAGCAACTCGGGCCGCGCGATCAACGGCCACCGCAAGCCGCTGCTGACTGACCGGCTTCAGAAGGTAATCGATGGCGCCTGCCTCAAAAGCCCTGATAGCGTGTTGATCGTAGGCGGTCACCATGACAATGGCGGGAACCGGTCCTCCGTTCAGATGGGTCAACAATTCGAATCCGCCCATAACCGGCATCTGAATGTCGAGGAACACCACATCTGGCTTGCTCGACAAGATTTTGAGCAGGGCAAGCTCTCCGTTATCGGCCTCTCCGACTACTTCAACTGAATCGAGCAGTTCCAGCTCTTCCCGAAGAACTTTACGGGCAACTGGTTCGTCATCTACGATCAGCGCTCGCATGTGGGTTGTCTCCTACACACGTTACGGCAACGAAAAGTTGTCAGCCACAAAATCCCGATAGATGGGATAGTAATGGGTGCCAGCTAACTTTATTGTAAGGTGATCGGATTTACTTCTGTTTGGGTCAAGGCAGTCCTCTGAGATACTCCGGTGTGCTCGGGTATGACAAACGTCACGATTGTGCCGGCTGAACTTGAGTCAATTTTGAGGTCGGCAGCAGGTCCATAGCAGAGCGTTAAACGGCGTCGCACGTTTTCCAATCCTACGCCTGTACCATCGCGACGTTGCATTTTGCTCCATTCAAACCCCAGGCCCGTATCCTCCACTGTTACCTGCAGTCCAAGCTCGGCCAGCTCAGCTCTCAAACAAACCCGGCCACTGCCGCTCTTGGCGGCTATCCCGTGTTTCACCGCATTCTCAATCAGCGGTTGGATGGACAAGATCGGTATCAAAACCGACCGCGCCGCTTCGCTGACGACAAGCTCTGCCTGGAGGCGATCTCCGAGCCGCAACTGTTCAATCTGAAGGTAAGCTTCGACAATGCGTAGCTCTTCTGAGAGCGGGATGAACTTACGGTCGCCCTGGAGGAAGTAACGGAAGATCTCGGCCAGGTTGAGCACCATGCGCCGTGCTTGGTGCGAGCCTCGATCAATCGTCCCGTACAACGTATTAAGCGAATTGAAGAGGAAGTGTGGATTGATCTGAGCTTGCAACGCGCGCAGTTCTGCCTGGCTCACCAGGCGCCTTAACTCCTCCGATCGAAAACGTTCCACCTGCTCGACGATTGCCGAGCCAAGTTGTCGCATATCCTCAACATCTTCACTGAGGTATCGTCTGCCCCCGCTCCGGGCTCCGAGTGCGAGATACCGGGAGTCGCCGCTCGAAAATCGAAGCGGTATATGGACCGCAGCATGGAAGTGTTCTGACGAAAACGCGACGGCGTCTCGATCAGGAAAGAGGACCGACAAGCGGTCGAGACTCGGCTTGCTTCTCGGGTCTCGCAGGACGGCGAACCGATGCGTTCGCAAGTGCCTGGCGACCAGTTGGGCCGCACCAGAAAGCAACTCTTCTTCCGAATGGGAAGCCGAGGCGAGACTGGTGATTGCCTTCACGCTGCCATCTACCGTCTGCCTACGAAAGAGCACCCGGCTAATCCAGATTTGAGCCGCGTTCCGGAGATAGGCAAACAGAATCAGCGACACACAGAAAGAAACAAGAGCAAGGCCCTTGAGAAAGAGGCTTGAGCGGATCGATTCCCCAAGATGAAAGCTTTGATTCAGCACCAGCAATGCCGAGACGTACACTCCGGCCAAACCGAAGTTCACCAGAAAACGGATGAACGCATCCAGGAGCAAGAACCGGTAGTCTTGCAAAAGTACGATGAGCGCAACTGGAATTCCAATGTGATGCCAGGCGATCTCAGCGGTCCAAGGGGACCTGACGTGCTGATAACCGAAGTGAAGAAAAGAGCTGGTAAACAGAAGGAGGCAGCCGAGCGAGAACCATTCAGTTGGTCCTGTTAACTTGTCCGAGTCACGCCAGTAACGGATTAGCAGGGCAGCCGCGGTGAGAAGGCCAAACCCGACGGCAATGGAGATGAGAGCCGCTTGGTACAGCCCGATGTTGGAGTTAAACAACTCGCCGAAGTGCAGGGCAACGGCACAGCCGCTTACGCAATAACCGGCTACTACCAGCAGGCGCTGCTCTCCCTGCAACGCAACTTGAAAGAGAACAGCTGGAAGCAAACTCAGAAGGGAGAATCTTGCCGTCATCACAGTAGTGATCAGGCGGGAATCCGGATCAGGTAGCGCAAGAGCAATGAGCGAGCCAATGTTCCAGCCTAATGCAAGGACGGCAGCAAGCAGAGAGAGTACAACGCGGCGCCTACCGTGAACCTGCCTGTCGCGAACTAACAAAACTATGATGACGGAAAATAGCAGTAGACCGGCGGTGTGCCCGATGGTGTTCGTTAAGATCGGGTCGAGCAGGTCACCGTGTGCGAGCATTTCCTTGCGGCTACCTCCCACGATACTTCAGAGTCGCTCTGCTTGACTCTATCCATCGCAACGACAACCTGCATTTCACTTAGAGGCAAGTTGCGACTACTTCGCCCGCCTCTCTTGCCGCCAGCGTTCGTCGTAGCTTCACGCACTCGGCCTCCACTGTCTTCAGCTTCTTTGCAATCGGCCACTCAGCAAATGCCATGTAAAGGATTACCAAGCCCAGCAAGCCGGGAACCACAGCTATGACTGATAGCCAAGTTGGATAGCCCGCTTGGGTGAGTATTCGACGCCATACGACAAAACAGAGCGCAATGGCCGCTGCCACGACACTAAGCACCAAGAATGTGCCCCAGGCCTGATGCGTTGATTCGTTCGAGTACAAGGCGATTCCCATGATGAAGACCAGCGTCATTGCTATTGACGAGAGCCAAACGATGCGCTTATCCATGGAGGCCGCAGTGCTTCCCAACTGGGTACCGCAGGCTGAACAAAACTTCCCGGTAAGGTGATTTCCCATACCGCACAGTGAGCAGAAGATCAGTTCAGCAGAAGGCCCAGCCCTCATTGGCTCTCCCTTCCTGTCGCGTACGACTTGCGTCCACGCAGGTTCTTCCAGGGTCGCGTACTTGACGAACTTTGAAGCGTACTCAGCCTCGCAGCTGAGACTCCGGCGAGCATATTCGGGCGAAATGTGAAGCGACAAGTTAGCTCCTTTACAGGGGTTGACACAAGTACTTTGGCGCGATCTGATGTTTTTCGTCTATTGAACCTGGAGGAGTAAGAGTCCCACTGTCGCAGCCTAGTACTGCTGGCCGATTGCAATCAACTTAGGTCGTGTGTGACTCGAGAGAGCATGTTTGTCGAATGTTGAGTGTCATGTCGCGCGGGACAGGCAGGTCGTTTCTCCAGCGCAAGGATCAGACAGTAGCGTCAAACGGCGTATCGAATTACTTCGAGCTCTGCGGAACTGTCCACCGCAGATAGCAGCTGGTCGACACGCATCATCGTCTGATGCCCAGCTCGGTCTCAGCGCATTGTCGACATTCGAGAACTGGCAAGGCCTTCAGGATGACGATGGAGAAGTCTGAGACTTTAAAAAGGAAGATCAGTAACTTCCAAACATCCACCGCAGATCCGGCAATGTGTCGGCTCGTCAGGGATGAGTTGCATAAGGCGCTTCGATCAATGAGTATTGATCTTGGAATGGTTTGATTCCGTCGAGTTCTTCAGTGTTCGTCCAGGACTGGTAAATGAGATGCCGACAGCTCCAACTTGCCCGAACATCACCGCCTCCAGAATGGGCTCATCAATATCGGCAGCACCCGACCACTCAACCAGCAGGTTTGCTCCTGGCCCTCCCGTTGTATCTTCCCTTTGTATGACAAACTCCACGGAGGCAAGTGACCCGAGCTTGGCAGGATGGTCGAGGTAATCTCTGACCTTCTTTCCGCGCGAGTCGTAGTAGCGGACGCTATTCAGTACCAGAGGATGTTGCCCGCTCACGTTCCGAACACTGACCGTAGCGGAAAGCTCAACTGTATTTCGATTGATCCCTTCGTAGAGGCTTGAGTATATGGGTACATAGACGGTGCGATGCACCAACGGGCCAGCCAACGGAGTATCGAGAGGCGTTAATTGACTCGCAGCGCTCCCAAACTGGTGCGGTGCTTCAGGCGCCCGAGAGCACCCCAGCATGAACAGGCCCAAGCAGACAATAGCGATCAATGTTCTGGGTGCGTCGAGCATGGGCTTTGTACTTATCTCCAAGTTACTGTATCATCATGCCTGGTAGCGAACATCTAGTAAGTCGAGTTCCCGTTCCAACTGCCGCAAAACCGTATCGTTGATTTCATTCCCGTTGCGAAGCTTCACGGCAGTCGAGCGTTCTACGTCCCTGAGTTTTCGAGTGACTTGACGATAAAGCTCTAAGTTCTGAGGATTGAACTTCTCAATGCCGTCGCCTTCGCCGCCAGCCGCAGCAAGGCGCGCCCTGTAGTGCTC
>CALMAV010000451.1 GCA_937859895.1 uncultured Bryobacterales bacterium
ACCGAGCACTTTGAGCGATGGAAGCGGAACTGCGGCATCCTCCGCATTCAGGTTCCGGCGACGGCTGCGGAGTTGACCGAGATTACCTCCGAACTCTGCCGCCGCAACGGATTCCGCTCAGACGTTTATGTACGCCCACTAGCGTATAAAAGTTCAGCCCGCATCGGCATCGCTCCGGACGAAAACGACTCTTTCTCCATCACGGCTCTTCCGTTTGGGCAATACTTCGGGGGCCGCGGCATCAAAGCGGGTGTGACATCCTGGCGACGTGTCGATGACAATGCAATTCCCGGCCGGGCGAAAATCTGCGGCGCCTACGTTAACAGCGTTCTCGCCGGCGATGAGGCACGCCGTAACGGACACGACGAAGCAATCTTCCTGACCGATGACGGCCATGTGGCCGAAGGAGCCTCCTGCAACCTGTTCATGGTGCGAGACGGAAAGCTGATTACCCCTCCGGTCACCGACAACATACTTGAAGGCATTACACGTGCCAGCGTCATGGAGCTGGCCGCCTATGAACTAGGGCTTGAGGTGGTCCAGCGATCAATCGACCGCAGCGAACTTTATGTGTGCGACGAAGTATTCTTTACCGGAACCGCTGTTGAGGTGGTACCCGTTATTCAGATAGATCATCGCCCGGTTGGCACTGGCAAAGTCGGGTCAATCACAAATTCATTCTCTGCCTTGTATCACGACGCAACGCACGGGCGCCTCACGCGCTACGAGCACTGGATGACTCCGGTCGGCCAAGCCGTGTTGGCGCAAGCAGTCTGAATTGGAACTCTCTTAAGGACTTGCTGCGGTCCTTCGAGCAGTCCACAGATGGTATGAATCCTAAGCCGTTAGGCGAAGAGAAATGATCTCTTGGATCTTTTTGTCTAATCTACGATGAGCTTCCATCAAGTCATAGGAGTTCTGAAGGCGCAACCAGAAACCCTCAGAAAGTCCAAAATACCTGCAAAGGCAGAGATCAGTAGGCGCAGTAATCCTGCGAACCCCGCGAACAATCTCGCTAATACGGTTTTGGGGAACCTTATCGCCTTTGCCAACGCATTCTGCGTCAATCCGAGATCATCGATAAACTCTTCTTTCAAGATGATGCCTGGATGTGGATTTCTTAAAGTTGCCATTTCCTCTCCTAGTGGTAATCCTCGATCTTCACTCTGCGAGCGTCACCGCCATCCCACATGAAGCAAATGCACCACTGATTATTTATCCTGATCTTCTACTCGCCCTTACGCTTACCGCTGAATTCCTCGAGTCGATTGCTAGGCGGAACTTTCAAATCGTCCAAGCTTCTCGCGGCGGCTATCATGCGCAGCTTGCTTAAAGCCCTGTTTCGAATGTCACCGGGCAGCTTTCGGGATCGTTCTCCTCTCCAGACAGCTTCCGTTTCTTTGTCGATGATGGATAAGATCATGGCGTACCATGTCTGGTTTCAGCTTAGTGTTGGCTGACTTCGGGGACCGCTCGTCCTCACATGCACTCCCTTGTCGGTCATCAAGTGGCCGCCTTATGCGCAAGTACAGGACTGCGGCAGATTCGACAGTGCTGTGCCACTAGTGAGACTGTACGATAATTCAGTTAAATGGACTATAGCCAGCTAGCTCACATCTTGGCGAACAATTCGCCAACACTGGCAGCTATTCTAATTGCTTGGCTGGCCAACAATGGCAGGCTCAGGGTGTTGGAAACTAAAATTGACGCGATCGTTCTACGGCTAGACAGAATAGGGACAAGACTGGACAAGCTAGATGAACGGGTACGGGCACTTGAGTTGTCGAATGCGGGAAGCAAGCTCCTTGGTTAGTAAGCTCTATCGGTAACCGTGCACAGGCCCCTTAATTTGATTGAGAATAGGATTCGTTTTATGAGTCGAGTGGAAAGAGTTAAAGCCGAGATTAAGAGCGTGTCGGCTCATGAGCTCGCAGCCTTTCGTTCTTGGTTCTCTGAATACGAGGCGAAGTATTGAGATCGCAAAGTTGAGGCAGACGCGACATCAGGACGGCATGAGACGGGCAATCGACCGAACTTTGATTATGAGCCTCTCAGACCTGCCGTAATATTCCTAAGTGTTCATCTGGTGGTCTGATCCGTATGCCGGTTTAACCGTTGCCTTCCTCCTGCTGTCTCTGGCGCTAGTCTGGACCAGTATTCGGTCACGATTTGCACAGAGGTCTAGACTTACTCGCCTTGGCAAGCTGCTCCTGATTGCTTGGATACTCGTCGCCCTGCCGTGGGGGTACATAAGCACCAAAGTATTCCCGGGGTTCGGAGCGGAACAAAAACAGCCTGTTCCGGACACCGAGTTGATCTCAAGTCAAGGGCGTTCCGCACGGCTATTTGACTTCAAGGGACAAATCGTAATCCTGGATTTCTGGGCCACCTGGTGCACTCCTTCCCGGGCGAGTAGCCCTGCGCTTGAGGACCTAGCGGGACGGTACCGATCAAATGGTCTGAGAGTAATCGGAATTAGCGCCGACGAGGATGAAGCAGTCTGGCGGCACTATCTTACCCAGCACGGCAGTGACCGACTATCGATTCCACGCGCTCATCCACCCGCACCTTCTCGTACAGCGCATCGACCCAGACCTAGCGCGATTCGGCCAACGGGCGTTCGCGGAACTGGCGGACCTTATCGTCCAGTG
>CALMAV010000452.1:0-463 GCA_937859895.1 uncultured Bryobacterales bacterium
GGACAAGTCCGGCCGCTTGGGATTTGGTAAAGAACGGATCGGCTACCGCTCGGGTCTCCCAACTCATCCCTCTCAATGCAAGGTCTGTGACCGGAGAGAGAGCCACTGCTCCCACTGGCACAACCGTAGTCTGAGGAGATCGGGTGGCAGACGAAAGCAGGAGCAGCGCCAAACAGCCACCAGCCGAGTCTCCGGTAACGGCAATCTTTTTCGTGCCGCGTTCCACCAACCCGCGATAACAGGCTTGGGCATCGTCGATTGCGGCTGGGAAAGCATGCTCCGGTGCGAGTCGATACTCAGGAACGAAGGCTGGAACGCCCGCGCGTATTGCAATCTGACCAACGAGGTGTCGAAAAGCCTGGGCCGAACCCCAGTTGAACCAGCCACCGTGCAGGTGGAGAATCACACCATCCGTTCGGGCATTCTTTGGACGACACCACCACCCTGCAACTCCTCCTACGGT
>CALMAV010000452.1:473-12625 GCA_937859895.1 uncultured Bryobacterales bacterium
GCCTCGTACATCACACCGGAAGGAGCGGCAACTCGGTTCATAATTGCGTCATAAGGGACACGCGCGGCTACGCCCTGCATGCGTCCTTTGTTCGGCTCCACCACCGCACGCATAGCGGTCATCGCTTTCCGATCTTCGAGCGTGAAGGGGTGCTTTACACACCAGGAGTTAGGGAAAATCTTCTGTTCTAGGTTTTCGGTTATATCCATCTTCTGTCTAACTTAAATTTACGTTTCGTAGTGTAAACGTAATTGCTGGTCGATGTCAATTCTCATAACGAATCGTTCAGGTAATGTAGAATCATGACCGATGTTTCCAGTGCCCCGCGGGTGGGCCGCCCTCGAAGCGAGGCCGCCACCTCGCACAACGCGATCTTGGACGCGGTGCACGACATGCTCAAGGAGAAACCTGCCCGTGAGCTGACAATGGACGCTGTGGCGAAACGTGCCAAGGTTGGCAAACCTACGCTTTACAAATGGTGGCCGTCGAAAGCAGCTCTGGTGATGGCGGTGTTTCACGAGCGCCTTTCAGGCAGACTCGAAGCTGCTCCAACCTCCACGGTGGAAGCAACGCTCCGTGCGAGGGTTCAATCCCTGATCGTCGAGTTCAACGGCCTGTTTGGAAAGGTAATGGGCGATCTCATCGCTGAAGGCCAAAGCGACCCAGCCGTTCTTCGTGAACTCTACGAGCAGCACATTCGGCTCAGGCGGGCGTCTACTGTCGCTGCTATTGAACAGGGCAAAGCTACGGGAGAGTTTGCTGCAAGTACGGATGCGGAGCTACTGGTTGATGCCATTTTCGGTCCGATCTACTATCGGCTCCTGCTGCGCTCTGCGCCCCTAACAGAACAATATGGCGATCAACTCATCGACCTGATCTTGTCGGGAGCACGAAACGTGCGTAAGCAGGTGGACTTGAACAAATGATCGAGTTCGCCCGAAGGGCAAGACCCTAGCGCCACTCGAACTACGTGCGATACACGGTGTCCGACTAGCGATTTCGCCCTGCTGCAGTCTGTTTAGCCGCATCAATGGGCACAGGAACCACCGGGGCAACAGCCTCTCCTGCATCGCCCGTACCTTTGATCAGTCCGAGAGTGCGCCGTAACTCCACATCGACTCTGTCGCGAATGTCGGGATTGTCTCGCAAGAACTGCCGCGAATTTTCCCGGCCCTGGCCGAGCCGGTCACCCTTGTAGCTGAACCACGAGCCACTCTTCTCCACAATGTTGTGTATCACTCCGAGATCCAGCAGGTCGCCTTCGCGCGATACACCCTGGCCATAGATAATGTCGAACTCAGCCTCGCGAAACGGTGGCGCTACCTTATTCTTTACTACCTTCACCTTCGTCCGGTTCCCCGTGACGGTCTCGCCATCTTTGATCGCTGCAATCCGGCGAATGTCGAGCCGTACGGAGGAGTAAAACTTCAGCGCGCGTCCACCAGTAGTCGTCTCGGGATTACCGAACATGACGCCGATCTTCTCGCGGATCTGGTTGATGAACACCAGACACGTATTAGACTTCGACACGATGCCGGTCAGCTTGCGCATAGCCTGCGACATCAGCCGTGCCTGCACGCCCATGTGCGAATCGCCCATCTCCCCGTCGAGTTCAGCTTTAGGAACCAGCGCCGCAACCGAGTCGACAACCAGCACATCGACAGAACCCGAGGTCACCAGCGCCGCGGTAATCTCAAGCGCCTGCTCGGCAAAATCAGGTTGCGATACTAACAGGTTGTCAACATCAACACCGAGCGCCTTAGCATAGATTGGATCCAGCGCATGCTCTACGTCGATAAAGGCAGCCATGCCGCCAGCCTTTTGGGCCTCCGCAACTACCTGCAATGCAATGGTTGTCTTGCCTGAAGACTCCGGCCCGAAAATTTCGCAGATGCGTCCTCGCGGCAGCCCGCCCACTCCCAGCGCGTAATCAATTGAGATAGACCCGGTTGAAATGGCGGGCACTGTCACCATGGCTTCCTTAGAGCCCAGGCGAAGAATGGAGCCTTTACCGAACTGCTTCTCTATCTGTCCGAGTGTGACGCCTAGCGTTCGTGCGCGCTCTTTTTCATCTACCATGGCGAGATCCTTTCCGGATGGCAAAACTATGCTGACAATGCTGTCAGAAGGGGGAGGTCAGGTTCCAGTATAACCGAAATAAAGGCGAAGAGCCTTGTTTTAACTGCGTTTGCGCTACGTGTTATCGCGTCTGGCATAGTACCCGTGCCGCGCCCGCACCAGCAGGTTTCTTCGATCTTTCACCTTAATCTGCACCGAGTGGTACAGGCCGTCGCTCTTCAGCGGCTCCGGCCGGTAAAACAGGTTGTACTGATGCCGCAGCTCGTTGGCAATGTTCTCAAACGACTGGTTCAAATCATTCGCCTGAAACGGAAAGAACGAAGTGCCGCCCGTTTGTTCGGCGAAGTAACGCATGATCTTGTCGCCTTCGGTTTCCACGTGGCTGATGTTCGTTGAAATTGTGTAGATAACGGTGTCAGCGCGCTGAGCCATCTCCAACGCCTGCTCGCGGCTGGTGTGGCTTTCGTTGTCTTCGCCGTCACTCAGAATCACCATGGCCCGCCGGTACTTATACATCGGCTGATCGAGCATCAGCTTGTCTTTACAGGCATAATAAATAGCATCGAAGAACGCTGTCCCACCCCCAGGCCGCATACTGCGAATAGCGTTCTCCAGCTTGTTGGTATCGTCCGTCATATCAGCCACCAACTCAGCGGCCGTATCGAAGCTCACCACAATGGCTTTGTCCTGCTTGCGCATTACGCTGTTGACAAAGTTGGTGGCCGCTTCCTGCTGAAAGTGGAACCGATCGCGGATGCTATTGCTGGTATCCACCAAGATCGCCAGCCGCAATGGCAGATCAGTCTCGGAGGTAAACTCCGTGATCTCTTGACCCTTCTTATTTTCGAAAATCTGAAAGTCAGACTTGGTCAGATCGGTCACAAAATGTCCGCGCTTATCGGTCACAGTAAACAACATATTGACCCGGGTCACTTCGGCTCGAATCGGAGCGGGCTCGTCACTTTGTTGATGACCAGCAGACCACGCAAACGTGCTTAGCAGAACAACCGATGCAGCGGTAAAGACAACAGACTTCATTGAGGCGTGCCCTTATTCTATCCCTCGTGCCGCCTGCAAGAACACGACCAACTCCGGTGGCAGCGGACTCTCCACAGCAACTGCCTGTCCGGTGGAAGGCGAGCGAAACTGCAGCCGATGTGCATGCAGAAAGAAACGTTCCATGGTTATAGCCGGCGCGCCGTAGAGACGGTCTCCCGCCACAGGATGACCCACGCTCGCCAGATGTACGCGAATCTGATGAGTGCGTCCTGTCCCGATGCGCACCCGCAAAAAGCTGTACTGGCCAACAGTTTCCAGCAACTCATACTCGGTTAAAGCAGAACGTCCCTCACCGGTTCGGGTGGTCATCCGAACACGCCGCACCGGGTCGCGTGTGATTGGACTCGTAATCCGTCCGGTACGAGTTTTCACATGTCCATTTACTAAAGCCAAGTACACTTTTTCTACGGTTCGCTCCTGGAACTGCGCCGCCAGTGATTGATGAGCAGCGTCCGTCCGTGCCACAGCAATCACGCCACTAGTCTCACGATCCAGCCGATGCACAATCCCCGGCCGCATGTTGCCGTTGATGTTTGACAACGTTCCGAAATGATGAAGCAGCGCATTTACCAAAGTGCCTTGCGAGTGCCCCGCGCCTGCGTGAACCACCATGCCCGCAGGCTTATCGACAACGACCACATCGACGTCCTGATACAGAATGCGAAGTGGAATTTCTTCAGCTTGGGCGTTCAACGGAGCGAGATCCGCCGGCTCAACCAAAACAATCTCACCGCCGTGCAGCAGATGGGAAGACCGCAAAACCGCACCGCCGACGGTCACCCGCCCAGCCTTAATCCACGACTGCAGACGAGACCGGCTGTACTCGGGCAAACGTCCGTGCAGGAAGGCATCCAGTCGCTTACCGGCATCTTCCGGAGTGGCTTCAACTATCACGTTTGTGCCGAAGCAAAGCAGAACCACCTAGCAGGAGGCCCATCGCCAATGTAAGAGACGGCTCAGGAACTTCAGAGACAGTAACCGGAGTCACACTATCGGCTTCAAAGAACCGAAAACTATAGTTAACGACGGCACTACCTACACTATGAGCTTCAAAGAGTCCCGCGTAAGCAGCAGCTATAGCTTCACCCGATAAAAGAAACGGCACACCAAGAGTTGTTGGTACCGGATTGGCATAAGGAGTAAAAGGGAAGTCATACGAAGAGCTCCCACTCCCGGTTAGAACAGGCGGGGCAAAGGAAGATCCGGACGGCATGGAAGCGCTAATGTTTTCATATCCAATCCCAACACCCATCGTGCCGGAGCCGCTCGGCGAGACTTGAAGAAAACCTGCGCGCAACGGTCCAATAGCTTGCAAATACTCCGCAAAGTTCACCGTACTGTGAGCTTCTTGGCTACCGATATCCTCAAAATTACTGGCGGAAGCGATAGCGGTAAGCGTAAGGGTGTTGTAACCTCCGGTTGCCGGTACATCTAGATAAGCCTCGCCAAGGGCAGAAGCTTTCGCCTGATCAGGACCAAGTCCACTGCAAGAAGCATATGAACCTGGAGGCGGAGGAAAGCCCGGAATAGGGGCGGGCTGCGGAGTATTAGGAATGCAAGACACGCTAACAGAGTTTGCGAAAACAGGAACCGCGGTTATGGATACAAACATGAAAAAGAGATGCCAAAATCTCATCTGCCATCGAGAGTACCAAGGCGATTTGCTGACTGCTTCCCTAGCCCGAAATCAACGGCAGTCTGCTACTCAGCAGCTTTCCGATAGACTTACGCTCATGGAAGTAAACTTTGCCCCCGAGTTGCAAAGCAAGCTGAATGAGCTTGCTGCGAAAAGCGGAAAGCCTGCCGATGAACTGGTGCAAGATGCCGTTGCTGGTTATATAGACGAATTGGCCGAGCTCCGCAGCATGCTCGATAGCCGCTACGAGGACATCAAGAGCGGCAGGGTGCAGCCCATCGACGGCGAGGAAGCTTTCCGCAGGCTGCGCGAGATAAGCGCCGAGCGCCGCAATGCCTGAAGCTCCATACTAGCCAGGATGCATGAATCGATATGTTCTCCACCCTGCGGTATACAGTGACCTCTTCGATATTTGGGAGTTTATCGCCAAAGATAATCTGGAGATGGCCGACCGGGTTCGTGAAGAAGTTTACCAAGCTATCTGTTTTCTAGCGGCTCATCCCCGTATAGGGCATCGACGTCCAGATATAACTTGGCAGCAGCACTTACGCTTCAGCAGAGTCTATGAATATCTCATTGCTTATGCGCCAGAAGAAACCCCTTTGCTAGTGCTGGCTATCATTCATGGCAGGCGCAGCCCGCGAGTGATGGCTAAGATTCTCCGCAGCAGGTTGTAAGTAAAGTGGGAACCACCTACCTTAAAGACTTCTGCTTTGTAGCTGATGAGGTCGGTTTGCGCGGAGCCTTCGGACTCCGAAGAGCAAGAGCAAGACCCCATTGACGAGAGTGGGGTAGCCTACTGCGGAGTAGAAAGGAGGTGTCTGCATGAGCCTTCAAGCAATGCTGGCACTGGCCCTACTCTGGGCTAGAAAGCAATAAAGCTAGAGATCAAGATAAACTGAACCTCTAACCTGATCCACATAGGGCTAACATTGACCGTGTCGGTCCCATGGCAGCATTGTAACTCATCTTTGACCACCGCCATCATTGACGAAAACACGGGCTGATCTCCAACTACTCAACGCTCCCACTCGTCTCGCTGCGCCCCTTGCTGTACCGCTTCTCACCAGCTTCCACAGCAAACGCCAGCCGATTCTCTTTCGGCGGCAATGGGCATGTCGCATACGGCGTGAACGTACAAGGCGGATTGTAAGCGCGGTTAAAGTCTAGATCCACCTTGCCATCCACAGCCAGCGGAGTATTCAACATCCGCCCTGCCTGGTAGGTATTCACGCGGTTCGTTGGATCAGTAAACAAAAAGAACAGCGTCTTGCCCTTAGGTCCCTCCTCATACACCGGCCGCAACTGGTAGTCACGGCCGCGATAGTTGAAGCGCACAAAACCCGGGCTCTCCTGCATCTCCGTTTCGCCCAGCACGTTCAAGATCGGGACCTTCTTATCATCAGCCGTAAAAGCAGCATGGAACCGCAACTCCGGGTTAACCGGGAAAAAATCAAGTCCCTTGAAACCCTTCAGAACCGGGCTTTCGCTGTCTTTGGCCCGCACCCCAAACCGGTCTCCACGCTTCACCACGAAGAACGACACACGATTCGCGGTGATCACATCCGGCTTCAGCTCATCGTAAGAAAGCACCTTCAGCTGCCGACCCGGCGCAGTGAGCGTAATCTTGCCCGCATCCAAATGGAGAGTTCCAATATGAGCCGGCGCCGATCCTTTCGGCAGTACAAAATCATTCGTATCCGCCGAACCGATCGTGTTCGCACCCGGCTTCAGCCAGAACAAACCTACCAGTGTCAGCCAGCTGTCAGGCTTCTTAAGACCATCAATGCGATGCTGCTGCCAGGCATGAATTGCATCCGTGTAGCCCGTAGGAGTGGGATCAGCTCCGGCGAGCAACACTGCAAACAGGAGGAAGCCGATAGACAACGCGCGCATTGACTTAGTCTAACTCGAAAGCCGTCTTATCTGCGGCTGATAATTCGCCTGCGCAGACCTTTCAAAATGCGCTCGCCCAACAAACCAAACGGCTGATCGGTAGTCAGATACGTCCACGTCGCGCCACGCTCAAACATCTCTTCATTCGGAAAACGAATCTCACCATCCTGAACCACCGCAGCCCTAAACGCATCGGCAACCTCTTCAGCGAAACGGGCCTTCATCTCGGCATAGATCTCCCGCACTCTCGTCAGGAACTCAAACAGCGGATCACGACCGCCCCAAGAAACCCAGTGGATGCCGCCTCTCAGTTCCGCCACATTAGCCAGATAGTCAGCCCAAAGATCATCGAGTACAGCCAGCGCCACCTTCTGCCCGCCTTTCTCTAGTTCCTCGGCGCCAACAGCCTCCGTCATGTTGCTATAGAGTTCCTCAGGCAGAAACTCAGCAATGCTCCAGTCCAATCGCAACAGAATCCTGCGTCGCAGATCGCCAGTTTCACGCCGCTAGTGCTCACCAACCGATTCGTACTTCCACAACGTTTGCCGAATCTCCAGATTCTGGCTCTCGGCGGTCCGCTGAACGCTGTCAATATCCGAATTCTCAGCAATGCCGAACCGCACAAGCAGATCATCCTGCAGACTGAGAAAGTATCTCGATGTCCCTGGGTCGCCCTGACGTCCTGCACGGCCGCGCAACTGGTAATCGATTCGCCTGGCTTCATGCCGCGACGTGCCAATAACGTATAGACCGCCTAGCTCAGCAACACGCTCGCGCTCCTTCTCCTCCACGCCGCCCAGCACAATATCCGTCCCCCGGCCTGCCATATTGGTCGAAATTGTCACTGCCCCAAGCGCACCCGCCGCCGCAATAATCTCCGCCTCACGCGCATCGTGGCGGGCATTGAGCACGGAGTGCGGCACGCCCATCACCTGCAATTGAAGACTCAGCCGCTCCGAGTCCTCCACGCTCGCTGTTCCTACCAGAACAGGACGCCCCGCCTCATGCAACTTTCGGATCTGCTCGACTACCGCCCGGTCGCGATCTCGTCGGGTGGCAAAGACCGCGTCAGGCAAATCCTCTCGAATGACCGGTCGATGTGTTGGAATGACTGTCACCGGCAGCTCATAAATCTCCCAAAACTCCCGAGCCTGCGTAGATGCCGTGCCCGTCATACCGCAGATTCGCTGGTACAGCCCCACCAGATTCTGCACTGTGATCGAACCCAAGATACGGCCTTGGTCCTTCGGGTGGACATGCTCTTTGGCTTCGATCGCTGCATGCAACCCGACCGGCCATCGACGGTTCTGCGCAATGCGGCCCTTCCATTCGTCTACCAGTTCAACAGCCCCGTCCTTGATCACGTAGTCGACATTCAGCTTCAGCAAGGCGTGAGCATGCAATGCGTCCTGTACCGCGGTCAGCACAGGCAAATGCTCCGGCTCATACAAGTTTTCGCAACGGAGCTCATGCTCTACCCGACTCGCGCCGAGGTCAGTCAAGCGAACATTGCGCCGGTACTCTTCAATTACATAATCAAACGGCGAACGAAGCTGCGCCACGACCTCATCAACCTGTTCAGCCAGCGCAGGGTCTTGCCGCACGCCGCCTGCAATCACAAGCGGAATCCGCGCCTCGTCGATCAGAATAGAGTCGACTTCATCGATAACAGCAAACGCGAATGGCCGCTGTACTAATTCTTCCGTACTGCGCGCCAGCCCATCTCGAAGATAGTCGAACCCAACCTCATTCGCCGTCCCATACGTCACGTGGCAGTTGTAGGCCGACCGGCGCGCCTCAGGGCTCATGCTCTGAGACAGACAAGCTGTTGACAGCCCGAACCAGCTATAGACATCTCGCATCCACCCTGCATCACGCTGGGCAAGATAGTCGTTAGCAGTCAACACATGCACGCCCCTGCCCTGCAAGGCGTAGGAGACAACGGCCGGAACAGCGGCCAAGGTCTTGCCCTCGCCAGTCTGCATCTCCGCGATCTCACCACGTTGCAGAGCGAGCGCTCCCAACAATTGCACGTCGAACATCCGCAGCCCAAGCACGCGCTCCGCAATGGCCGCGGTAAGAGCGAATACTTCGATCACCTCCGGCCTGTCCCGCACTGAAAGAGCCGCAGATCGAAGTTGCTCATCTGGGTATTGGGAAAGCTCCTCACGCCGCAAATTGATGGCTGCTACTTCGGCTTTGGGCGTAGTCCCGACCATGCCCAGAAAGCTCTTCACTCTCACTAGAGACATAGGTCTCCTCTCTTTTCTACGTCAAGAATTTGTTTCTTTAGGAGAAGGAAAAAGCGAAAGGAGGAGGGCGTTGAAATTCAGGAGCGCTATCAGGTGCCGATTGACCACGTGATATATAACAACCCGGGACCACCCGGGTGATCGTCTTCTCAAGACAACGGTCTTGCTGAACAACACACTGTTTAGCCTCAGCGCGATAGACAAAGACGAAGGCAGTTTGAACGCGTGCTGGTGGTACAACCTCACTGACTGACCCAAGCGTCAGCAGGGCGGCAAAGACACATCGCAACAGCACGCAAGCCACTGGTCTGAGTCTAAGCTACGGACAGCTAAAACGGCGACAACTTCCAGGATGATTTTCCTGAAAAACTCGGGGCCGCTTACCTATCTGGGCTACTTGGGCTTACTGGTTGAATAGTAGCGGGGCGAACTTTTGGATCGATTGGAACGGATGAGTAGTATTCGTACATCCGATCTAGATTGCAGTCAAAGCGGTTAGCAATTTCCTCCCGGTGACGATGGAGTTCTTCGACTAGTTCATCCTCATGCCACTCCTCCCATGAGTTCGTCGGGGGTACAGATGGTAGTTGGTTCGTAGCCATATTTCCTAGTAATCCTTTCTAGCCGCTGCTTTATCATTGCGTTCGCAATATGTTTGAAATTCCACGTTAATAGGAAATCACACTGATACACAGTTGCATTTGCAATATGAAGCGCATCCGCTCCGGCCTTTACTGGCAGCGGACCAGTTGGTTCTATATGAAGCTTCGCTAAATCCAGTATCGCTTTATTTACCTCGAACAGGTAAGCACCATCGACAATTGCGAGCCGCTGCTTAGCCATCCTAGGGTCACCCTCGCGGCACTCCTCGTACACAGTAGAGGAGATGACCAAAGTGAATCGGTCCCGATAATGCTCCCACCATTTCCGACTGCTTTGTTGCTTGGTAGCGCTGAGAGGATCGCTACTATATCGTGCCGTGAGGTGACTGATGAAACTGGTCTCAAGATAGACAACTGGCTTCATTCGCTCGCTCCCGCGACCTCCGGTTGTTCGTTCGGCAAAGCACGGCCAAGGTGCCAATCGAATAGGGCCCGCAAGTCTCCAAAACCGAGCTTAAAGATGAATCTGCCATTTACGGCTCAAGCCTCAGCATTCTGGCAAAGACACATCGCGACAACACGCAGCCACCGGTCTGAGTCTAAGCTACTGGTGAGTCACCGCAAGTTTCAGCAGATCATCCAACCAGATACCATCGTCAAAGTATCGCTTCTTCCATTCTGGGTACGTCCTGTCGAGAGCAAGAGCTTTGCCATCCCGAGATGGTAGAATGCATCTCGGCTCTGCGCCGCGCGGCCTGCGTGCTTCACCAGATAAGGCGAGTTCTGATAGGTCGTCTTCCAGAGAGCCGCATATCCTTTGTAGTTGGGTAAAGCACGAAACGAACTGGCCGGAACATAGTCAGCTCGCGCTGCACACTCGGCAAAGCGATATTCGGTGTACTTCGCGACACCTTCTGACCACTCCTGCAGCTCTGAATAGAGATAATCTTTCGGCCCGTGTAAGCGCTGGAGAAACGTACGATAGACAGCAACGGCATCCAGAGCGGTTCCCACGTCATACTTCGCCTCATCATCACCCTTGCTGTTTGCAGCCAGCCATAAGTTGTATCCCTGTAGATGAATCAACTGCATCACGTTGGAGTCGCTGTAAGGAAAGGGAAAGGACAGCTGCCAACCAGCCTCTCGGGATCCAATGGCCAAACTAGCCATCTTCGCCTCACTCCCATTCGCAGCCTGAAACACATGGAACATCTCATGCTCAGCAACGATCACCCACTCTTCAGGTGACTTTTTCTGAAGGTCAGGGCTTGCCATCACAACTGCCGGAATGCCCGCCACAGAAAACGAAGCCGATAGGTCTGTTGCAAACGTACGTGCCCGAACCTGCACCGACCTCTGCAGTTCAGTCCCCGACATGATGGGCGTGAAACCCTCAATCGGCTGCGGAAACCCAATCGCATATTCGAAGTCGTTCTTGATGTAAAACGACCGGTATCAGGGTTCTTGCTGCCGTGGCCCAGATACCATCAGCTCTGGACAACCACAAATGGTAAAGCTCTTCGATAACAGCCGTATCGGAATCCGATAGTTGCGGCACAGATGTCTTTGGCTGGCCGGTAAGCAGGCCGCTAACAACCAAGACCAGAACGCACCGTGCACCTCCGAAAAACATGGGTTGAGTGCAGGCTTACCAATCAACTCGCGGGTTCATGAGCCGGCACAACGACCTTACTGAAGTCAAAGATAGGCGCCAGTTCCAACACTAGATCTACATTTGGATGGGGTACTCGCAGCTCGTTTGTAAAGCTCTGAACGCCATCGATTGTGTGAACATCAACACGGCGCTGTTCTCCGTAGATCCACCAAACTTGCATTGCTCCAAGACCTAGCATCATCTCAGTCTTTCTAACCAACTTGACCATTCGATTACCGGGTGAGATAACCTCAACGGCGAAATAAGGCCTAATCGGGTTGTAAGCTCGGTTTGCTAACTGGCTATACCACTCAGCCGCAGGTACAACCATCACGTCCGGGCCAAGCACCGAGTTCTTCTCATCAAAGATGGGCAGCGCTCCCTGCTTGATCACCCGGCAACCCCATCGCTCTAACGGCTTTAGTGCTTCCCCTACTCTCTCGACAATTTCAGCATGTGTCCAGGATGCCCGAGGTGACAGGATCAACTCTCCTTCGATTAGCTCATCCCTTAGCTGAGCTCCGTGCTCGTCGTACTGCTCTGGTAGTGCAGCGTATTCGTCTATGGTGAGTAAGGTCGTCGTTGTCATTTGTTCTTCCTCATCCTTTACAGACCTGCATTGCCTTCTCAATAAGATAACTCTCACTAGATAACAGGCCATCACCATCACTCAAAGCCGCTCCACACAGAACCGAGCTTCCGGCGCGGCCAGCGGATTAACTACTTAAACAAACCATAGGCACAACGCGCCGATAAACCTTTCATGAGGGATCAATATGCGGCCATTTCTTTCGTACATAACCGATCAATTCTCGTTCGCCATTTCAAGCTGATGCGCCTGCAAGTGCTTCCCCGCGCTTAAGCCACATCCGGATTCAAATACTGATGAATCGCCTGCACCACCACCGACCCTTCGCCAACCCCCGACGCCACACGCTTCACCGACCCCGACCGCACATCGCCCACCGCATAAA
>CALMAV010000453.1 GCA_937859895.1 uncultured Bryobacterales bacterium
TGTCAACGCAGAGAATGGGCGCGGTCACGGTTGGAGCTGGGGAAAGCCGGATTCTGAACTGGTGATA
This sequence comes from uncultured Bryobacterales bacterium, assembly GCA_937859895.1. Classification (GTDB taxonomy): domain Bacteria; phylum Acidobacteriota; class Terriglobia; order Bryobacterales; family Bryobacteraceae; genus Bog-105. Next base: position 68 of record CALMAV010000453.1, read on the forward strand.
GTGGGCGCCCAACGGAAGTCGCCGGGACGGATGCCGCGGTTTTCGGCTTTTTGATAAGCCAGGATTTGCAGAGGAATGACTTCAACAAGGGAGGCGAAACGCGCGGGTACATTGTCGGGCCAAGGGCAGAGGGGCTGAGCGGTGCTGTCTGCAACAGCGGGTCCGAGCCAGCGGACTTGCCCACCCATGCCGGTGAGGTCGCTTGCCAATGCCGAGTCCAGGTTGACTGTGGCAGGTTGGGTGCCTAGAATAACTGCTCTGAAGTCGCGGTCAACCACTTCGACCGGGCCATGCCGAAATTGCGGAACTGACATGCCAATCGCAGGCGCTTTCGATGTTTCATGTATAAGCAGCACGCCTTCTGCAACGGCACCCAAGCTGCTGCCACGCCCAAGGAGATAGAGCGGTGCAGTGCCATCGAGGAAAGGACGCCATTGATCACGCGCCTTTACCCATTGCGGGATGGAGGCATCGAGAAGCTGAATAGTCTGGTCGAGTTCGCCTCGGGCTTGTTCTAGTTCACCGACGACGGCGGCTTGCAGCAGCGCGAAGACGGCCACCGTTGCCGTGTAGGTTTGAATAGCGACTAACTGGTCGGGAGGACTTTGGAGGAGAAGCGAATGATCGGCTTGCGCGAGCAGTGTGCTGTCTGGGATGTTGGCGATGCCGAGCACCGGGGTGCCAGACTCATGAAGCCGCTCGAGCAGTTTGATTACTTCGATGCTTTCGCCCGAACGGGATACCAGCACGACCGCTTTGTCTCCTCTGACTGAGGACATAGGAAAGTGAAGGAGCTCGGCGGTTTCGGTGGATGTTACCTCAAAGCCGTGCGTACCTAGCAGGTATTGAAACGGGACGGTAGCAAAGCAGGAGGCACCCATGCCGCTGAGGACAATACCCTTCTTGTCACGCAAGAAGTGCGCGGCCTTTTCCAGGGCTTGACGGCCATCGCCGAAGTGCCACGCTGAGACCGACCGAAGCGCGTCGGGCTGGTGGAGGATGTTCTCGAGGAGAGGAGTGCTCACTTCACGTCTTCTCCCAACCATTCTTTAATGGGCATGTCGGTCTTGGGAATGTAGGGCATGTGAATCTTTTGCCCGGCACCGGCCGAGGCGTAAGCGGCGTAGAGGGCTTGCATGACAATGCGGCCATCTTCGCCTGAAGCTTGCAGCGTTTCCTTGCCGCGGACGACGCGGGCGAAGTGGCGCATTTCCTGTGGGATGCCGTAGTTCCAGTGCTCTTCGAAAACGGGATAGCTCCAGCCGTTGGTTGTGGGAGCTTTCTCGACGGCGTATCCGAAGCCGTACTCGCTGTAAGTGGGCAGGGCGTTGCCCATGTGGAGATCGGCGTACGTGACGCCGCCTTCGCCATAGATCTCGGTGCGGTCACTCATGCCGCCGCGCTTAGCCCAACTGCATTCGATCATGCCGATAGCACCATTCTCAAATTCGACAATGCAGATGGCGTCGTCATCACCCTTGGTTTTGTCGCGGTGAACGTAGGTGCCTAGTTGAGCGTAGACGCTCTTAATGGCAGGGCGGCCCAGGAACCAATAACAGAACGCAATGCCATGGCAACCGAGATCCATCATGGCGCCACCGCCGGCTTGGGTCATATCCCAAAACCAAGGGCTGTGCGGGCCGAAGTGCTTTTCGCTTTGCTTGACCATGTGGATCTTGCCGAAGCCACCCTGGTCGGCCATTTCTTTTGCCTTGACGTACTTCGGAGTGAAGAAGAGCTCTTCGGCATAGCCGAGGATCACGCCTTTGCGCCGGCAGGTGTCGATCATCTCGTCGGCTTCGGCAAGGGTCATGCAGAGAGGCTTCTCGCAGACGACGTGTTTGCCGGCATTGGCGATATCGATCGTCATTTGAGCATGGAGACGATTAGGCGCGGTAATGGTGACCATCTCGATGTCGGGCTCTTTGAGCATTTCGCGATAGTCGGTAAAGACGCGAGGGATGCTGTGCTTCTCCGCGAGCTTTTGCGCGTTGCCGGGCGTGGGTGAGGAGACCGCTACGACCTCGGCTTCTTCGGGCATGAGCTGAAACGAAGCTGCATGAATGTCGGCCTCAAACTGAGAACCGATAATTCCGACTTTGACTTTTCCGTTGGTGGCTGGCATAGATGAGTGCTTAAGATTGACTCAACGAGAGTAACGCGGCGGCAAATTCGGCACCGCACCAGGAGAGAGGCGATGCGGGGCTGACCTCGCTGCCATCGGGAGAGATGTGTTCGGGCATGAGGCCGTAGGAGTTGGAGTTGCGGATCATCCAATCGATGTAGCTCTTGGCCGTTGCGCGGTTGCCGTACATGGCTTCGTACTCGGCGGCAGCGGCGGTGGTGAAGAAGAAGACGCCGTGGCCGTAGTTGGCAAGTCCCGGGTCGGGCGAATCGAAGTATTGCATACCGCCTCCGAGCTTGACGGTGTTGGCGCGATAGAAAGCGTTTGACTGTTGGAGCTCGTGGTGATTCGGGTAGCCCCAAATGGCTCCGACGTTGGCGGTGGTGTCCCAGAGATAGGTAGGCTGGCCGGATTGGTTGGTGAGGCTGACGCCGCCCTCGCCTTTGACAGCGGTGAAGCGAAGGTCGGCGTAGGTCTGCCTTGACTTATCGAATAGCTGAGGCAGAGCCATTGAGATTTTCGCAGCGGCGGTAGTGTAGGCCTTAGCTTTTTGTTCGTTACCGTGCATACGAGCAATGCTAGTGGCAGTTTTCAAGGCTGCAGAGCAGATCATGTTGGTAGCGGGCAAGTAGCCGGTCCACTCGACAATGCCGCCTTCCCATAGCAGGCCGTTGGGGCTGAGATGATTCACCAGGAAGTCAGCTAGTTTGTAAGTTAGTTCCGGAGTGGCCAGCCAGACGTGTTGCCCCTGGTAGTACGCGTTCAACAGGTAGAGATAGTAGCCGTTGGCGTCCCACTCCGGTTCATCAAAGCGCGCGCCGCTGCCAGCATCGACTGCTTTCGCGTGCGCATCGTAGCGGGCGTACCATTCGCCGGGGGTTTTCATCGGGATCTTCGGATTAGCCCAAAACTCGATGATTTGTCGCGCCTCTTCTGCATGACCGGTGAGCAAGAGCACGCGGGCACACATCATGGCGTCACGTGGGTAGAGTTGCGGCATGTTGTTCGTGACGAACTGGCCGGTGATGTCGGCGGGGATCTGGCCGTTCAGGTTCGCTGATTTAACGCAGTAGAGGTTACGCTTGTAGGCTTCCAGATACTGTGCAGCTTCGGCCGTGTTGCCTTTGAAGACTGGCAGTCGACCGGCATTCATCCAGTCGTTCCAGTGTTTGCTGGCGGCGGTCCCTAGGTCTTTTTCTCCCCGGACAAATTGGACTTTGGCGAGGGCCTCCTTTTGCGAAGGTGCGGGGATCAGCAAGACTTCAGCGGTACGTGCTTTCTCGGACAAGGTGCCGGTTACGGTAACGGTGGCGTTCTCGACAGTGACTGTTTCGGCGGGAGACTTAGGCGCGATTGCCAGGGCGGTTCCGTTTGACCATACGGCAACAGCGACGTTGTTTTCGGTGTGCAGCGATGTGAGAGTGGTTTGGGTGTCGGTCTTGATGTCTTTGCGCAAGACGGCCTGGAATTGATAGCGGCCCTGAGTGCTGGGGCCGTCAGTGCTGAGGGAGAGAACAGCTGCACCGGCCGGGTGGACGAAGCATGTGACATTTTGCGAAGCACCATTACTCAGGCGGGTCTGAGTCTGCGCTGTGAAAAAATTCTGCATGCCGACCGACGCGGGGGCAGCAGGTTGGCTGGGAAAATTGAAGCTGGTTGAGGAGATGTAATCGGCAGTGTAGTTCTGAAAGTAAAAGTGTTGGATGCCCTTGGCGTGGGTGGCGGCAGTGATGCGGTCGTCATCCGAGTAAACAGCTGTGAGATGGCCGTCGCCGAGAATCGCGTAACCCTTCCAGGAACGTTTGGAATTGGTCTGCTGCCCTTCCAATAAGCAGCAAGTGGAAAGGACCAGTAGCGTTAGCAGGCTACATTTACTTACTTCCGTCAGCATGTTGACGATTCTAAACCGCACGCAGATACTGCCGTTAGCGGTGTTGTGCCGGTCGTCTAAAATGTCGACCTTGGAACTGCGTTTCCGTACCCACATTCGTCCAGAACGCGCTAACTCCGTCGACCAGATAAATTTCCTCAAGCGATAGGGTGAAGTCGCACAAGCGACTGCAGCGCAGGCCGGGCGACACTGTGCTCTGGGATACAATGCGAACTCGTTCGTATACAGCTAAATCCTATTGGAGCCTGAAAATGTCCAAACAAACCGTTGGGAGCTTCCTTGCTTTCCTGGTAACCGCTCTTCTGCAAGAGCCCACAGCCTACGCCCAGACGGCTTTTCATCTTCGACCGTCGGCCGTTGTTTCGGTCGGCAATACTCAGCAAGCCTCAGATACTTCTCAGCAGCCTGTAGAGTTAGATCCTGCC
>CALMAV010000454.1 GCA_937859895.1 uncultured Bryobacterales bacterium
AGCAGGCGTTGAAGGATGCCGGGATCGATGCTTCGAAGATCGATGAGGTCGTGCTGGTTGGTGGACAGACGCGTATGCCAAAGATCCAGCAACTGGTGAAGGAGTTGTTCGGCAAGGAGCCTAACAAGGGCGTCAATCCGGATGAGGTGGTGGCGATTGGTGCCGCGGTCCAGGCTGGTGTTCTTGCCGGCGAGGTGAAGGACCTGCTGCTGCTGGATGTGACGCCGCTGACGCTTTCCATCGAGACGATGGGTGGCGTGGCCACGAGCATGATTCAGCGCAATACGACGATTCCGACCAAGAAGACGGAGACGTTTTCGACAGCGGCTGACTCGCAGACCGAGGTGGAAGTGCATGTGTTGCAGGGTGAGCGGCCGATGGCGGCTCAGAACCGAACGCTTGGCAAGTTCAAGCTGTCCGGGATTCCGACGGCGCCGCGCGGTGTTCCTCAGATCGAGGTCACGTTTGATATCGACGCTAACGGCATTCTGAATGTTACGGCGAAGGACAATGCGACGGGCAAGGACCAGAAGATCACGATCACGAGCTCTTCAGGTCTGAGCAAGGAAGAGGTGGAGCGGATGGCGAAGGATGCCGAGGCTCATGCTTCCGAGGACAAGGAACAGCGCGATGCAGTGGAAGCGCGCAACGGTCTCGACTCGATGGTTTATAACGTCGAGAAGATGCTGAAGGACTCGGGCGACAAGGTGGCGGCGGGTGATAAGTCGGAGGTTGAGTCTGCGCTGGCAGAGGCGAAGTCGACCCTGGCTGGATCACCGAAGGCGGCTGAGCTGGATGCTGCGAAGGAGAAGCTGACCACGGTAAGCCACAAGCTTGCGGAAGCGATGTATAAGGCGGCAGCGGCGACTCCTCCGGCAGATGGTGCGGCTTCGGCTGAGCATCATGATGAGCCCAAGAAGGACGAAGGCGTGATCGATGCTGAGTATGTTGACGTCAAAGAGTAAGTAGCTGGTTGAAGTACAGCAGGGCAGTAAGAGGGCGCTCCGCGAGGTAGTGGAGCGCCTTTCTGTATACCGCGTCCTTTTCTGGGAATGGTGTTTGTACTAACAGAAGTTATGCATTGCGAGGTGGGGTTATGACAGACACAATGGTGTGGAAGTGTGAGCAGTGGTTTGCCGGTCAGATGCAGGAGCGCAAGTTGTTCTTCACGGAGGTGCAGGCGCGAGAGTTTGCGTCGAAGTTGAGTGGCGTGGCTCCGGATCTGGTGTTGACGATTGAGCCGATGCCGATTGCGCATGTTTGGAATTAGCTTCGTCCGTACCACGTTCAACGCGTGGCGTTGAACGTGGTACGCTGTTCCTGTGATTCGATCTTTCGCAAGCCGTGAGACCGAGGAGTTCTTCTTTACAGGCAAGAGCCGACGCTTCAGTTCGATTCTTGTTGTGGGCTTTCGGAAGTTGCAAGCGGTGGATAATGCTTTGGAGATCAGTGATCTCAGGCATCCTCCCGGCAATCGACTGGAAGCTTTGAAGGGTGACCGCCTTGGGCTCCACAGCATTCGCGTAAATGATCAGTTTCGCATCTGCTTCATCTGGAAGGATGGAGCGCCTGAGTCGGTTGAGATTGTTGACTACCACTAGGAGGAAGCATGTCGATTCCGAGAGATCCGCTACGACGACCGCCGCCGCTGCATCCGGGAGAGATGCTGCGCGAGGAGTTCATGGCGCCGTATGGGTTGTCGGCTAACGCGCTGGCTATGGCTTTGCGGGTGCCTTCGACACGAATTAGCGAGATCGTTGCTGAGCGGCGCGGGATCACGGCAGATACGGCCTACCGGCTGGCACTGTATTTCGAGATGACGCCGGACTTCTGGATGAACTTGCAGAGTAGCTACGAGCTTTCGTTGGTGGCTCATAAGGATTACAAGGAATTGAAGAAGGAAGTTGTGCCGCGGGTCGCTTGAATGATTGGTGCTGAGGTCGACTAGTCTGATCTAACTGAAAGAAGGCTGGGCGAAACTAAAATGATCGATAGCAGCAGATTTTACGATGAAGCACAACTCAGAGCCCTAAAAGAGGGTGTGCGCTACGTTTTCTGGAAGAAGGATGAATTTCGTAGATTATTCGATCGGTGTCAAGTTCCTGGCACCGCGCTAGCAGGTGTCCTTTGGGAAGGGAACAGCTGGAACATTGTTGATCACGTTCTGGAAATTTTAAACAAGCATGCGGCAGGTATAGGCTCACTTAGGGCTATTGCTAACGAGACTCTTCACTATAAAAACGGCGATCATCTCAGGTGGGCCGGGGATGATCGAGTAGTGGCTGCGGAGCATTCACTAAGAATTTTGAAACAAGCTATTGGGGAGCACTCAGATGATCTACGCAGAAAGCAGGACGCCAAGATCATTGCAGATAGAACGAAGCACATCCAAAATGATGGAGCACTATTTAGAAGCAAATTAGCCAAGTTGAATTCAGAGTACATGCAGTGGTTTGGCCAGAGCGATCCAATAAAGCGTGGCTTTGCATTTGAAAAAATCCTGTCGGGATTGTTTGATCTTAATGATCTCGCGCCTGCAGGTAGTTTCCGTAGACTAGGAGAGCAAATCGACGGTGCTTTCAAGCTTGATAGCGAAAACTATTTGCTTGAAGCGAAGTGGCAACAGAATCCAGTAAATCTTGCAGATTTGCGTGACCTTGATGGCGCTGTTAGCAGCACACTAGAAACTACTTTAGGTCTCTTCGTGTCTGTTCATGGCTTCTCTCCAAATGGTATTTCGGGCTATTTGCAGGGAAACAGACCTCGAATCTTCTGTGTTGACGGCGGCGACCTGGCAATGATTTTCGAGACTCGGATAGGACTTCCTCAACTGCTGCGCAGGAAGAAAGAGCTAGCCTCTCAACGCAGAGAAATTAATGTTAGCGCTCAAGATATTTTGGCAGGTAAATATTAGAAGTCTGAGCATCTGCTTGACTCGTGGAGAATGAATGCCTGAGGGGAATGAGATCCATCGGTGGGCGGAGCGGCATCAGGCTGCGTTTGCGGGAAAGGCGGTGCGGGTGGATGGGCCGCAGGGCCGGTTTGTGGATGGGGATGTGCTGAGTGGGCGGAAGCTGAACCGGGTGCTGGCGGTGGGCAAGCACCTGGGATATGACTTTGGGAAGGACCGGATTCTGCATGTGCATCTGGGGCTGCGGGGTGAC